>JBKPDA010000083.1:0-7403 GCA_046727635.1 Actinomycetota bacterium
CGGCTGATCGTGATGTGCAACGAGGGCTACGCGTCGAGCCTGGCCGCGGCCACCCTGCAGGACATCGGCTTCGCGAACGCCACCGATCTGGCCGGCGGCTTCCAAGCGTGGCGCGCCGCCGGGCTGCCGATCGAGCCGCTCTAGTGTCGTTAGTCAGAAATTCGGCGCGAATTTATGACTCACGACACTAGGCCTCCGCGGGGACCACGGCCTCGATCAGGTCGGCCACCGAGTCGACGATCCGCGACGCGCGATACGGGTAGCGCTCGGCCACCTCGAGCGTTGTCACTCCAGTGAGCACCAGAATCGCCTCGAGGCCCGCTTCCAGGCCCGACACGATGTCGGTGTCCATGCGGTCGCCCACCATCGCCGTGGTCTCCGAATGGGCGTCGAGCGCGTTCAGCGCCGAGCGCATCATCAGCGGGTTCGGCTTGCCCACGAAATAGGGAGCGACGCCGGTGGCGTGGCTCACAAGCGCCGCCACCGACCCGGTGGCGGGCAACGGCCCCTGCGGCGTCGGGCCCGTCGGATCCGGGTTGGTGGCGATGAAGCGCGCGCCCGCGGTGATCAGGCGGATGGCCTGCGCGAGGCGCTCGAAGCTGTAGGTGCGCGTCTCGCCGAGCACCACGTAGTCAGGGTTGCGCTCGGTGAGCGTGTAACCGGCCTGGTGGAGCGCGGTGGTGAGGCCGGTCTCGCCGATCACGAACGCCGAGCCGTTGGGGCGCTGGTCCTCGAGGAAGCGCGCGGTGGCCAGCGCCGAGGTCCAGATCGCATCCTCCGGAACGTTCAAGCCGCTGGCGCGCAGCCGGGCCGAGAGATCGCGCCGCGTGTAGATCGAGTTGTTCGTGAGTACGAGGAACGGGGTCCCGGTCTCCTGCAGCCTGCTCAGGAACTCGTTCGCGCCCGGAATCGCCTGCTCCTCGTGGACGAGCACGCCATCCATGTCCATCAGCCAGGACTTGATCACCCGCCGGGTCACGAGCGCCAGCCTACTGCGCACGCGGCGGCATAACCTTGATGGGGGACAACTGACGGTGGACCAAGCGCATCGCTCGAAATTGGTGGGGCTGCTCGTAGCGGCAGCCTCGGTGGCGGCCACCACCGCGATCATCTACCCGCTGCGCACGGTGATGCCGGCCGTCTCCACGGGCGTGCTCTACCTGCTCGGCGTGCTACTCGTGTCGAGCCGCTGGGGACTGTGGCTCGGCGTGGTCACCTCGATCGCGAGCGCGGCGGCGTTCAACTTCTTCCACATCCCGCCCACGGGCCGGTTCACCGTGGCCGACGCGCAGAACTGGGTGGCCCTGGCCGTCTACTTCGCGGCTGCCGTGGTCACCAGCACGCAAGCCGGCGCGGTGCGCGAGCGGGCGATCGAGGCGGACGAGCGCAGGCGGGAGGCGGACCTGGCGGCCGAGCTGGCGCGGCTGATCCTCGGCGGCACCGATCGCGCCGATGCGCTCGACGAATCGGGCCGCCGCATCGCCGCGGCGGTTGGTCTCGAGCGTGCCGAGCTCGTGCTCGAATGGGGGGACAGCGACGAGCAGCGCCTGGCGATCCCGCTCGTGGACGAGGGCGAGCGCGTGGGCACGCTCCTCGTGCCGCGCGACATCTCCGACCGACAGCGGGAGCAGCTCGACAAACGCGTCGTGCCCGCACTCACAGCGCTCGTGAGCGCGGCGCGGCGGCGGGAGCGGCTCGAAGAGCAGGTGGTGGAGACGCGCGCGCTGCGACGTAGCGACGTGCTCAAGACGGCGCTGCTTCGCGCTGTATCCCACGACCTGCGCTCCCCACTGACGGCGATCCGCACGGCGGCCGCCGGGGTGGCCTCGCCTACGGTCGGTCAAGATGACCGCGCCGAGATGGCCGCGGTGATCGCCACCGAGACCGAGCGGCTCGCCCGACTCGTGGACAACCTGCTCGACCTCTCCCGCCTCGAGGCAGGCACCGCCGAGCCGCACCAGGAGTGGTGCGCGATCGAGGAGGTGGTGGAGGCAGCTGGGGAGGGGGTGCGACTCCAGGGCGCCAAGCTCGACGTACAACTCGACCGCGACCTGCCCCTGCTGGAGATGGACTCCGCGCAGCTCGAGCGCGCGATCGGCAACCTGCTGGAGAACGCCGTGCGCTATTCCGACGGGCAGCCGGTGTCGGTGCGCGCGCACGTGTCGGGTGCGCGCGTGCTGGTGCGAATCAGCGACCACGGGCCGGGCATCCCGAAGGAGGAGCTCGAGCGGATCTTCGAGCCCTTCTACCGGGTGAACGGGGCCGGCCACGGCGGCTCGGGCCTGGGGCTTGCGATCGCGAGGGGCTTCGTCGAGGCCAACGGCGGTCGTTTGCGAGCGCAGTCGCTACCGGGGCAGGGCGCGACGTTCGTGATCGAGCTCCCGTTGGGCTGAGGCCGTTACGGGATCTTCACGCCGAGCAGCCGAATTGTCACGCGCCTGTAACGCCGATCTGGCGATACTCGCAGTACATGGGTGGCGCCACGAGAGTTCGGCTAAGGGCAAGGTGCACGCGCGGGGCGCTCGACCGCCGGCTCGCACACGGGCATACCCCCTCGGCCGACCCCGCGCTTGCCCTGCGAGCAGACCAGCTTTGCGCACGCAAGGCGCGCTGCTCCCTTGCCGACGCTTTGGTGGGCCTGGTGGACATGGCCGACGAGCGCCCGCTACCCGCGGAGGCCCCGCGGCTCGATCGCGAGGCGATCGTGCGCGCGCGGTCCGAGCTTCTCGATCTGGCCGGGCGACTCAGATCCGACTCCGCGGTGAGCCCGTTCGGCGTCGCCCTCGCTCGCAAGCTGATCGATGACAAGTCTGGCCCGCTGTACGCCTCGGACCGTCCCCGTCGAAGGCTCCTCGACGAAGTCCAGGCTGCGATCGCCGCCCTTGACATGGCGGTCTAGAACGGTCAATAACCTCCTTTCGTAGTGGCCGGCGAGCGCGTCCTGATCTGCGACGACGAGCTCCAGATCCTGCGAGCGCTGAAGGTCGTGCTCCGCGACGCGGGCTTCGAGGTCGTGGCCACGGCCACCGCCGAAGAGGCGCTCGACGCCGTGGCAATCCACCCTCCGGCAGCCGCCATCATCGACCTGGTGCTGCCCGACCGCGACGGGGTGGACGTTTGCCGCCGCCTGCGCGAATGGAGCGAGATGCCGATCATCGTCCTCTCAGCGTTGGGCGAAGAGCAGCAGAAGGTGCGCGCGCTCGACGCGGGCGCCGACGACTATGTGACGAAGCCCTTCAGCCCGGCCGAGCTGATCGCGCGGCTCAACGCCGTCCTGCGCCGTGTACCAGGCGCCGCCCAGAAGCCGGTGCTCGAGTTGGACGGGCTGACGATCGACCTGGCGGCGCACCGCGTGACCCGCAACGGCGACGAGCTCCACCTCTCGAAGACCGAGTACGAGCTGTTGCGCGTGCTTGCGGCCAACCGCGGCCGGCTGATGACGCACCGCTCGCTGCTCACCGAGGTCTGGGGTCCCGGATATGCCACCGACACCCAGGTGCTCCGGACCACCGTCGCCCGCCTGCGCTCTCGCATCGGCAAGGACCTGATCCACACGGATCCGGGCGTGGGCTACCGGATTGACGCCTGAGCGCCAGCATTAACAGAACTGTTATGCGCTCAGGCGAAATTGACATGCGGCTGTGCCGTCGGGGTAGCCACACTCGGCGTAAATGTCGAGTAGTGCGCTTCCAGGCCTGTTCGGGCCCGGACCCCGTCGTGAGCCGGCCGGGCCGTCCCTTGCGCTGAGGGCGGAGGTATTCGCCCGCCGCTGGTCACTCGACCACCGGCTGGCGCTGGGCGAGCGCCCGGACAACGAGCCGGCGCTGGCCTTGCGCGCTCGCCAATTGATGAGCGCCAAGACGCGGCGCGCGCTCGCCCGCTCGCTGAGGCGTTCGGTCCGGCTCGCGCAGGAGCCCCCGCGGTGGGGGGCCGCCGCGCCGCTCGATCGCCGTGCGGTGCGCGACGCCCGCCAGCTGCTGATCGAGCTCGCGGTCAGGCTCACCGATCCCGCTCCGGTGGGCCCCCGCGGGGTCGCGCTCATCAGCGATCTGCTTTCCGATGGGGGCAGCCCGTTGTACGCGCCCGGCTGGACCGCTGAGCGCTCGGGCACCGAGCTGCCCTCACGGCTGCGCAGTGCCTCGCTCGCGCTCGAGCACTGTCACACGATTGACACGCCGGGCGGCGGAATCTCTACGTCGGCGTAACGGCGCAGCACCGATCCTCAAAGCATGGATGCACTAGCCATCGCAATGGGGGTCGCGGCCTTCGCGATCCTGATCTACAGCCTCCGACTGCTGGAGCGGATATGAGCGGGGCCGACGCGTTCGGCCTCGCCGTATCCGCAGTCGTCTTCGTCTATCTGTTCTACGCGCTGGTGCGGGGAGAGCGCTTCTAGATGGTCCAGGGCTGGGCTCAGATCATCGTCTTCTTCGTCGTGCTCACGGCCATTGTGCCGTTCCTCGGGGGCTACATGGCGAAGGTGTTCACCGGCCAGCGCGTGTTCCTGACGCCTGTTGTCGGCCCGCTCGAGCGGCTGCTCTACCGCGTGCTGCGAGTCGACCCGAGCGAGGGCCAGGACTGGAAGCAATACGCACGCACCCTGCTCATCTTCTCGGGGCTGTTCTGGGTCGTGCTCTACGTGATTTTGCGCACCCAGACGATCCATCCCTGGAACCCGCAGGACTTCCACTCGGGCACCTGGGACGTGACGTTCAACACCACCTCGTCGTTCATCACGAACACCAACTGGCAGTTCTACGGCGGCGAGACGACGATGACGTACTTCAGCCAGATGGTCGGGCTGGCGGTGCAGAACTTCATCTCCGCCGGGGTCGGGATAGTCGTGGTGATCGCGCTCATCCGCGGAATCTCGGCTCGCACCGGCAAGAGCCTCGGCAACTTCTGGCAGGACCTCACGCGGGTCCTGCTGTACGTGCTGCTGCCGATCTCGGTGGTGGGCGCGCTCGTGCTCGTATCGCAAGGAGTGATCCAGAACTTCGCGAGCTACGCCACCGCGCACACGCTGGTCGGCGGCACGCAGACGATCCCGTTCGGCCCGGTGGCCTCGCAGGAGATCATCAAGGAGCTGGGCACCAACGGCGGCGGCTTCTTCAACGCGAACTCCGCCTACCCGTTCGAGAACCCCACGGGCTTCTCCAACTTCATCGAGATGCTGGCGATCCTCGCGATCCCAGCGTCGCTCACCTACACGTACGGGCGGATGGTCGGGAGCCGCCGCCAGGGTTGGGCCATCTTCTCCGCGATGCTGATCCTGCTCGTGGTCGGGATCGCGGTGATCTACGCGGCCGAGCAGCATGGCACGCCCGCGCAGCACCTGGCCGGCGTCAGCACGCACCACTTCTCCGGCTCCACGGGCGGCAACCTCGAGGGCAAGGAGCAGCGCTTCGGCATCGCCAACACAGGACTGTGGGCGGCAATCACGACCGTCACCTCATGTGGCGCGGTGAACGGCGCCATGGAGTCCCTGACCGGCATCGGCGGCGCCGTGCCGTTCTCGAACCTCGGCATGAGCGAGGTGGTGTTCGGAGGCGTCGGCACCGGCCTCTACTCGATGCTGGTCTTCGTCCTGCTGTCGGTGTTCATCGGCGGCCTCATGGTGGGGCGGACGCCTGAGTACCTCGGCAAGAAGATCGGCGCGCGCGACATCAAGCTCGTCTCGCTCGCGGCGCTGTTCACGCCGCTCACGGTGTTGATCACAGCCAGCGCGGCAATCGCAAGTCCCGCGGGCAGGAAGTCCATCTCCGTCGCAGGCCCCAATGGCTTCTCGGAGAACCTCTACGCCTACCTCTCGCAGGCCAACAACAACGGGTCCGCGTGGGCCGGCTACACCGGCTACATCCAGCCCAACCCGGGCAACCTGGGCGCACACGGCGTGCACCTGGCCACGATCATGGGCGGGCTGACGATGGTGTTCGCGCGCTTCGCGCCGATCATCCTCGTACTCGCCATCGCTGGCGCGCTGGCCCAAAAGAAGGTCCACCCGGCCGGCCCCGGCACGATGCGCACCGACACGCCCACCTTCGTGGTGTTGCTCATCGGCGTGATCATCCTCGTCGGGGCGCTCACGTTCTTCCCCGCGCTCCTGCTCGGCCCGATCGTGCAGGGCCTGACCACCCACCTCTTCTGATGCGTCGCGACCTCATCTCATCCGTCATCGCCATCGTGGTCCTCACGGTCCTGTGCGGACTCGCCTACCCGCTGGTGGTCACCGGCATCTCGCAGGTGGCGTTCCACGGCCAGGCCAACGGCGAGAAGGTCACCGTCAACGGCCGGCTGGTGGGCTCGAAGCTGATCGGCCAGGACTTCCGCGTGCCGGTCCTCGACAAGAACGGCAAGCCGAAGGTCGACAAGGACGGCAACCCGGTCCTCACGCCCAACAAGCGCTACTTCCAGCCACGGCCCTCGACGCTGACCAACTACAACGCGGCGGGCAGCGCGTTCACCAACCTCGGGCCGAACAGCCAGGACGCGCGTGACACTTTCAAGGCGAGCCTTGCGGGCTATCTCCAGCTCGAGCAGCCGTTCGATCCGGGCCTGACCAGGAAGCAGGTCCCGGTCGACGCCGTGACGAGCTCCGCCTCGGGTGTGGATCCCCAGATCTCGAAGGCCAACGCGGAGATCCAGGCCCGCCGCATCGCCGCAGTGCGGAACCTGCCGCTCGCAACGGTGCAGAAGCTGATTGACCAGCACACGGACGGCCGCTTCCTCGGCCTCCTGGGTGAGCCCGGCGTGAACGTCCTCGAGCTGAACCTCGCACTGGACCGGATGACCAAATGACCGAGCGCAAGTCCAAGTCGCTGTTCGAGCGGTCGATCCTCGTACCGGCGCTCATCGACTCGTTCCGCAAGCTCGACCCGCGCGTGCAGATTCGCAATCCCGTGATGTTCGTCGTGGAGATCGGCGCGCTGATCAGCACGATCGCATGGGTGATCCAGCTGTTCGGCGGCAAGCCGCTCGGCGGAGGGAATGAGCCGGCGTGGTTCACGTTCACCGTGGCGATCTGGCTCTGGCTCACCGTCGTCTTCGCGAACCTGGCCGAGGCGCTCGCCGAGGGCCGCGGCCGCGCACAGGCCGCCACGCTGCGAGCGATGCGCACCGAGACCACCGCGCGCCTTCTGGACGGCACCGAGAAGTCCGCCGGCGAGCTCCTGAAAGGCGACGTGGTGGTGGTCGAGGCGGGCGAGCTGATCCCCGGCGACGGCACCGTGATCGAGGGCATCGCCTCGGTGGACGAGTCCGCCATCACGGGCGAGTCAGCGCCGGTGATCCGCGAGGCCGGTGGCGACCGCTCGGCCGTCACCGGTGGCACGCGCGTGCTCTCCGACCGGATCGTCGTTGAGATCACCCAGGAGCCCGGCAAGAGCTTCCTCGACCGCATGATC
>JBKPDA010000084.1:0-17401 GCA_046727635.1 Actinomycetota bacterium
TGGCTGGCCTGCGGAGCGCGATCGCGCGCCTCGCGGACGCTGCGGGCGAGCCCGTGCCCGAGGGGCTCGGTGCGCTGCTGCGCGGGACGGTGATCCACCAGCTGCTCGAGCGGTTCGACTTCGCGCGCCCGGTGCTGCCGTCCACGGCCGAGGTCGCCGAGCTGCTGCAGGTGCACGACGCTTCGTTCGATGACGCGGACGTGGAGGGCATCCTCGACCTGCTGCAGGGATTCGTCGACTCCGACCTGCGCGCTCGGCTCGCAGCGGCGTCGCCCGTGCGGCGAGAGCTGCCGTTCGCGTTCACGTTGCGACCGCACGGCGCATCCGGCGCCAGCCTGCTCGTCAACGGCGTGGTGGACGTGCACGCGCTCGAGCGGGGGAGCGAATCCGTGCTCGTCGTTGATTACAAGAGCGACCCCGTCGAAGGACTCGACCTGGCGGCGATATGCGAGGAGAAGTACGGCACACAACGGTTGATCTACGCGCTGGCCGCGCTGCGCTCGGGCGCGCCGTCGGCCGAGGTGGTGCACGTCTTCCTCGAGCGGCCGGCCGAGCCTGTGAGCGCCTCGTACGTTGCGGGCGACCTGCCGCGGCTCGAGCAGGAGCTGCTCGCGCTGGCCGAGGGCGTGATCCAGGGCCGCTTCGAGCCCACCGGCGAGCCGCACCGCGAGCTCTGCGCCACCTGCCCGGGCCGGGCCGCGCTCTGCAGCTGGGACGAGAGCCGCACGCTTGCAGAACGCTGACCGTTCCCTCCGACCCGGCCCCTACCCTCGACTGCCCATGACCAGCGACCCGCTCGCCACTCATTCCCCTGACCCCGCTGGGATCGAGGGCTTCCCGGGGCCGTTCCCCGTGGGTCGCTATGCGGCGGCGCTGCGCGAGCGGGTGCGCGAGTTCGCGGGCGTCTGCGTGATCGGCGAGGCCACCGGAGTGAAGTTCGGCCGTGGGCCGAACGTCTACTTCGAGCTGCGCGATGTCGACGGCGCGCTGCCGTGCGCGATGTGGCGAGACGACTTCGAGCGCTCGGGCCTCTCGGAGGCGGACTTCCGCGACGGCGTGGAGGTGGTCGCCGGCGGCGGCTGCGACTACTACGTGGGAGGGCCCACCGCGTCGCCGCGTTTCTGCTTCCGGGTGAAGCAGCTGCGGCTCGCCGGCGAGGGCGATCTCCTCGCTCGCCTGGAGCGTCTGCGCCACCGGCTCGCGGAGGAAGGCCTGTTCGAGCGCCAGAAGCTGCTGTCGCGGCCGCGGCTGCCGCGTCGCATCGGTGTGGTCACGGCCGAGACGGGCGCGGCGCGGCGAGATTTCCTGGCCGGCCTCGAGCGTCGCTCCTGGCGCGGGACGATCGTCTGGGGCTACGCCCCTGTGCAGGACCGCCGTGCCGCGGGCGCGATCACCGCGGCGATCCAGGACCTGGCCGCGCTCGGCGACGTCGACACGATCGTGGTCACCCGTGGGGGCGGCAGCATCGCGGACCTCTGGGCGTTCTGTGACGAGACCCTTTGCCGGACAGTCGCGTTGCTCTCGGTGCCGGTGATCAGCGCCGTGGGCCACCACGTGGACCGCACGCTGATCGACGACGTCGCGGCGGTGTCGTGCTCCACGCCCACGCACGCTGCGGAGGCGGCGGTGGAGGTGGACTGCGCGGCGGCGCGCGAGTGGCTGGCGCGCTCGGCTGCGCAACTGTCCTCCCGTTCCCGCGCGGGCGTCCTCCAGCGCGCCCGGGCGCTCGCCTCGTACTCGCGCGCGCCGCGCGAAAGGGTTGCCGGCCAGCGGCGCGAGCTGCACCAGAAGGCGCGCGAGCTGCGCGCGGCATCGCGGCGCGGGCTGGCCGGGCGGCTCGAGTTCCAGAGCCGCATCGCGGCCACGGTGATGGCGCGCAAGCGCGACGCGGCGGCTGCTGCCGTCAGCGCCGGACAGGCTTCGGTGACCGCCCGCGCGGCGGCGCTGTCGCGTGCCGTGGACACGCTGGAGCGCCGGCGACGCGAGGCGCTTGCCGCACACGCGGCGGCGGTGCGTGCGCACGACCCGGAGCGCACGCTCGAGCGCGGCTACGCGATCGCCCTCGGTCCCGACGGCGAGCCGCTCGGCAGCGCCGCGGCGTTGCGCGAATTGCAGGACTTCGAATTGCGCATGGCGGACGGCAGCGTGCCGGCCCGCGTGCGGGAGGAGGTGAAGCGATGACTGTGGCGCCGGCGAATTACGAGGCGGCGGTCGACCGCATTGAGGAGATCATCAAGCAGCTCGACACGGGCCAGCCCGGCCTGCGCGAGACGCTCGACCTCTGCCGCGAGGGCCGCGAGCTGATCGAGTACGCGGCCACGGAGCTGGAAGCGGTCGGGAAGGGGCTAGAGGAGTTGCGGCTGGACGAGCTAATAGCGCGGCTCGAGGCGGCGGGGCAGCCGCCTCGCTAGCCGGGCCGCACCTCCGCACTCCGCACTCCGCACTCCGTACCTCCGTACGTCCGTACTTCCGCTCCCAGAGCGGCTTTGCGGCGCCTGAAGAACGCGCTTTTGCAGGACTCCTTTTTCCGTCGGGTGCCCGCCGTACCTTGATTACGTCCTGCATCACGATCAAAGGGAGATCGGACCCGGATGCCCCTGTGCTTCATAGAGCCTCAGGAAGCGATTCGAGTTGTGGCGGAATCCGTCGGCCGCGAGGCGCGTCGACAGCTCCTCGGCGAGGTCGTGCGCGCATGGGTTGACGAGATCCCGGAAGACGAGCTCGAGTCCCACTACGTGAAAGCCGTTGAGGACCTCGACGACGAAGACCTCTCGATGCTCGCCGCCTGGCACGCATCCCTGGACGTGGGCCAGCCGATCGCGAACAAGGAGTTCCTGGTCGGAGCCTTCCGGAACCTTGGCGAGCACCGCCGCGAGGCCCTCCGAATAGCGGCGGGCTTCCGAGGCGACGAGGCCTTCGAGGCCGGAGCGAGCGAGGAGCACGCCCTGGAGGCAGTGCTCCCATGGCTCTCCCAAGACCGAGCGCTGGAGCTGGCGGCAGAGGCGCTCGAGCTGTACTGCTGGGACCGCCTCGGCTCGGACAACTGAGCCGCAAGCGGCAGACCAGCCCCGGGCCGGGTGCCGGAGGGGCGAAAATCACAGCGGCTGGAGTTTTTGGGGTGCTATGGCACACACAAAGCTCCAGTCGACGGCTCCATGGGCCCTCGCGCGGCGCCAGCATGGAGTGATCGCGAGATGGCAGCTGCGCGAACTCGGATTCAGCGCTGACGCGATCAAGCACCGGGCCTCGGCCGGGCGCCTCCATCCCGTCGCCCGTGGCGTGTATGCGGTGGGCCGGCCGGAGCTATCGCGGTACGGGCGCTGGATGGCAGCGGTGCTGAGTTGCAGTCCCGAAGCGGCGTTGAGTCGTGAGAGTGCAGCGGCGCTGTGGGGCATTCGCGACCGGGAGAGCGGCGTCATCGAGGTTTCAATTCCGCCGCGGTCACGCCGGAAGCGACCGGGACGAGTGATCCATCGCCGCTCCCTCACCGCCGAGGACTTCACGACTCGCCACAACATCCCAGTCACCACCCCGGTCTGCACCCTGATCGACATCGCCGCGCGGCTCAGTCCCAGAGAAACAAAACGCCCCGTCAACGAAGCCGACAAGCTGGATCTCGTCGATCCAGAAACGCTGCGCGAAGCGCTCGACGCAACCGACCCGCGTCCGGGCGTAGCGCGACTGCGCAGGCTCCTCGACTACCGCACCTTCACCCTCACCGACTCGATGAACGAGCAGCGCTTTGTTCCGATCGCCCGAGCGGCCGGCCTCCCGAAGCCGGAGACACAGCAGTGGGTCAACGGCTACCGCGTCGACTTCTACTGGCCAGACCTGGACCTGGTCGTCGAAACGGACGGCCTGCGCTACCACCGCACGCCGGCCGAGCAGGCGAAAGACCGCCTGCGCGACCAGGTCCACGCCGCGGCCGGGATCACGGCCCCGCGCTTTACTCGCGCACAAGTGAAATTCGAGCCCGAGCACGTCGAGGCCGTCCTGGCCGCCGTTGCGCGCCGCTTATACTCGCGAGCGCAGTGACCGCTTCGCTTCCGGAAGCCGTGCAGGCCGTTTTCGATCGCTTCCTGACAACGGAGTACACGACGATCGATGCGGCAAACAAGCCGATCACCTGGCCGGTCACGCCGTACTACCGCCCCGGCGATCCGTGCATCGACATCACCACCGGGCTCGGCTATCCGAAGAAGGCGAACGACGCCCGGACGAACCCGAAGGTGGCGCTGCTCTTCTCAGATCCGACCGGCAGCGGGCTGAGCGACCCGCCGGCGGTGCTGGTGCAGGGCACCGCGGACGTGGACGACCGTGACCTCGAGGCCAACCGCCTGCGCTACGACAAGGAGAGCATCGAGAAGCTGCCGGCCGTGAAGGACATGAGCCCGCCGGGGTTCATGAAGCGGATGCTCGGCTGGTACTACACGCGCATCTACGTGCACGTGCGGCCGGAGCGGGTCTACATCTGGGAGCGCGGCGACCTCACCGCCGAGCCGGAGCTGTTCGACTGCCACATGGAGGAGGTGCGGTCGGGGCACGACGAGGAGCCGGAGTCGGAGCAGGCGCCACCCGAGGGCGGCACGATCGCGTGGGACTCGCGGCTGGACGAGCTCGGCAAGCTGCACCGCTCCGCGGTGGTGTCGTTTGTCGCGCCGGACGGCTTCCCGTTCGCCGCACGCGTGCCAGTGCGCGTGGATCCCGGCAAGGCGCTGGTGTGGCTCGAGTCGGACCCCGTCGGCGTGCCGTTGACCTCCGGGCTTGCGTGTCTGACGGCGCACGATCACGACGAGCGCTTCAGCTACCAGCGCAACTTCCAGCTGCGCGGCGACCTGGTCCGCGAAAGGGACGGCTGGGCGATGAGGCCGCACAAGCTCGTCGGCGGCTTCGAGCTGCCGCCCGGGTCAGCCGTTTCCCGCGCGAAGCTCAACTTCAACAAAGCTCGTCGCTTCCGCCGCATCGCGAAGCGCGAGCTCGACCGCATCGACGCGGGTTCGCGCTGACGGCGAGTCCGGCACAAAGGCCTAAACCCGACCAAATCGACCGCGTTTTTCCGCAACGAGCGGGATGAGTGCGAAAACGCACTTGACGTGGAATGGGAGTTCGGCATAGGGTGACAACCAGAGACGCGGACGACTTCGCAAAGAGCGAGGCCTAGAGAATGAAAGGCCCGCCGCGCAAGCCGCCTGGAGCTTCGGCGAAAGGTGGCGCGCTTCTCGAGCGAACCGGCTGCGTCTCTTTTATTTTCCTCTCGGTAGCGCCGTGACTGACGCAACCGACGTCGTGGTGTTAGGCGCCGGCCAGGCTGGGCTGGCGGTGAGCCATGAGCTCACGCGCCGAGACATCGACCACGTCATCCTGGAGAAGGGACGGGTCGGCCAGACCTGGCGCAAGCGCTGGGACAGCTTCTGCCTTGTCACGCCGAACTGGAGCCTGCAGCTGCCCGGCTTCCACTACGACGGCGACGACCCGCACGGCTTCATGCCGCGCGACGAGATCGTCGCCTACCTCGAGCGCTACGCGTTCGGCTTCGACGCCCCGGTCAAAGAGGGCGTGGGGGTCACAAGCCTGAGCCAAACGCCGAGCGGCGGCTTCGTGGTCGAGACCTCGGCCGGCGAGATGACCGCCAAGACGGTCGTGCTCAGCACCGGCGCGTACCAACAACCTCACCGACCACCCGGAGCCGACACGCTGCCGCCAGGCCTGCTCCACCTCGACGTGGACGACTATCGCAACCCGGCCGACCTGCCCTCAGGGCCTGTGCTCGTCGTGGGCAGCGGGCAGTCCGGCTGCCAGATCGCCGAGGAGCTCCGCCATGCGGGCCGCGACGTCTTCCTCTCCTGTGGCCGCGCCCCGTGGACCACCCGCCGGATCGGCGACCGCGACTTCGTCTGGTGGGCGGTGGAGAGCGGCTTCCTGGACGACCCGGTCGACGCGCTCGAGAGCCCGAAGGATCGCCTCGCCGCCAACGTGCTGGCGACCGGTCACGGCGGAGGCCACGACCTCCACCACCGCACGCTACAAGTGGAGGGCGTTAAACGGCTCGGCCACTTCCTGGGCGCGGACGGGGGGCGCGCCCGCTTCGCCGCCGACCTCGCCGACACGGTGGCGTGGGGCGACGAGCGCAACGCGAAGCTGATGGCGCGCTTCACGAAGTGGGCCGAGGAGGCAGGGATGTCCCGTCCGGAGATCCCGGAACCGGATCACTTCGATCCGCACTCCCCCGAGGAGCTCGACCTCCGCGGATTCGCCGCCGTGCTGTTCGCCGGTGGCTTCAGGCCCGGCTACGCGTCATGGGTGCGATGCGAGAATGCCTTCGACGAGCTCGGCTTCCCGATCCACGTCGAGGGCGGAAGCCGGGCCGCGCCGGGGCTCCACTTCGTGGGCGTGCACTTCCTCCGCAGGCGCAAGTCGTCCCTCCTGATAGGCGTGGGCGAGGATGCCGCCGTCGTCGCGGAGCGGATCGCGAGGGAGCGAAATTCAGCCGGCTGAGACAGCTGCCTCGATCTGCGGAATCGCCTGCTCTGCGTCGATGTAGTGCACGGCGACCATGCCGAGCGACTCGGCCGTGTGGCAGTTCACGTCGGTGTCGTCGATGAACACGCACTCGTCGGCGGTAAGCCCATCGCCGAGGCGCGACAGGGTCAGCTCGTAGATCTCCGGCTCAGGCTTGCGCATCCCGACGAAGGCCGAGTCCACCACCACCTCGAAGATCTCGTCGATCTCCGGGAGCTTCGCGCGCCACAGGGGCTCCCACTCGCGCACGTTGTTCGTCAAGAGCGCCATGCGGAAGCCGCGATCGCGCAATCCCCGCATGGAGTCGATCATTGGCTCGTTGCGGTCGAGATTCTCGAAGTACTTCTCGGAGAAGCCGTCGAGCTTGCGCCCCCCGCCGAGCGCGCGCTCGATGCCGCCGAGGAACTCGCGCTCGGAGAGATGGCCGCGCTCGAGCTCGTACAAGGGATGGGCGCCCGACTCCTCGTTGATGCGAGCCATCGCTTGGCCGAGCTCGCCGATCGAGATGCCGGAGTGCTCCTGGTACGCGACGAAGGCGCCGATCAGGGGCGTGGTAAGGACGCCGCCGAAGTCGCAGATCACCGCGCGGATCAAGCGGCCTCCGGCGGCTCGTCGCGAATTGTGAGCTCGTAGGCGCCGGCTCCGTCGCGCCCCTCCATCCGCCACGAGAACACGGCGGCGTTCACGTGCAGGCCGTCGAGCGCCAGCGTGGTGCCGGCCACGGCGGTGCCGGACGCGCGGCGCGGGAAGTCCTCACCCGGCAGCCACAGCTCGAGCCCGGCGGTGCGCTGCCGGCCCTCGCCGTCGTAGACGGTGGAGATCCGCGCGTCCTCAACCTGCTTGGGGTCGCCGCCGGCCAAGAGCCACGCGATCACCCGCTCCTCGCCATGACCGAGCGCGCCCCGCGGGCGGCGGGCCAGCGCCACCACGGCGTGATCGCCGTCGAACAGCGCCGACACCCCGCGCAGCGCGTCGAGCTCCTCCCACACGGGCGCGGTCACCGTCTCGGTGGCGGTGCCGAGGCAATCGACCTGCACGCTGCCCACGGTCCCGCGCACGCGGCACAGCCGGGCGCTGGCGCCGTCGAGATCGAGCGGCCCGGACACCGGGTCGAACTCGAGGTCGAAGCGATTGCCGAGCACGGCGTGGTAGCGGTCCTTCTTGCGCGTCACGTTGGAGCCCTCGGGCAGCGCCTGCGGCTTTCCGTGCTCAAACAGCAATGTCACGCCGGAGCGCAAGCTGCCATGCAGCCCGTGGGCCGGGTCGAAGAAGGCCAGCGCGACTGCTGCGGGTTCGGTCACTGTCCGAGGCGCGGAGGTGTGGCGTCGTACTCGGTTGCCGTGCCCTCAACGTCGTACGACCGGCGCGGGCGGTCGGGCCGGAAGACGATCAGCCGGCGTCCGAGCGCCTTCACCACCAAGCGGCGGAAGAGAGAGCGCGTGGGCGGCACCAGCAGCAGGAAGCCGAGCACGTCGGTGATGAACCCCGGCGTGATGAGGAGCGCTCCACCGAAGATCACGAGCACGCCGTCCAGCACCTCGCGGTGCGGCATCCGTCCTTCGGCCAGCGTGCGGTTGAAGCGCCGCCATACGGCCCGCCCCTGGGAGCGCATGAGGTAGCTGCCCAGGATGGAGTCGGCGATCAAGAGCAGGATCGTGAGCGGCGCGCCCAGCGCCGGGCCCACCACCCAGATGATCACGTACAGCTCCGCGATCGGAATGGCGATGAAAAGCAGGATCAAACCCAGAAGAGCCACGAGAAGCAGGCTACTAACATGGGCTCCATGCCGACCGTGGAAGACGTAGAGGACGCCCTCACAAACGTGATCGATCCGGAGCTGGGACTCGACTTCGTCGAGCTCGGCTTGGTGTACGAGATCGAGGTGGAGGGCGGCGACGTCTACATCACCTTCACGCTCACCTCGCCGGGATGCCCGATCGGGCCGCAGGTGACCGAGCAGATGAATGAGTTCGTGAGCGAGTTACCCGATGTGGAGCGGGTATACCCCAAAATGGTGTTCAGCCCGCCCTGGACGCCCGAGCTCATGAGCGAAGAAGCCAAGTTCGCGCTCGGTTACTAGTGTCCTGACACTAGGTATTTCGCGCCAAGAAACGGCTCTTCGCTTCAGCAGGGGCGGAGGTGTGCCGATCCGCCAAGTGTGGGGGGTCGCGGCTGGAAAATTGCCATTCCAGAGGAGGGTGAGCGCCCGCTTGCCCTCAAGATGGCTGGAGTGCTCTGGCTCACTGCTGCGCTCAGCACCGCTCTCGGGCTGCTGATTCCCGGCGCGGTGACCCGCCACTGGCAGGTGGAGCTGGTCGTGGCCGTCGCGATGGCGATCTGGGGCGTGGCGTGCCTCCTGATTCCGCCCGACCGCGCCGGGCCGGTGATCTTCCATGCGCCCGCGCTGCTCGCGCTGCCGGTGGTGGCGATCAACATCGCGTCCACGGGCGGCGCGAAGTCGTACCTGACGTACGACCTCTTCTTCGTGATCAGCTACTGCGCCTACTTCTACAGCTTCCGTCAGGCGCTCATCTACGCGGCGCTGGCCGGGCTCACTGTGGCCGCGCCGCTGCTCTACGACCACCGCTCCGTGAACGACGGGCTGCTCGCTCTCCTCTTCACCGCGATCCCGGCATACCTCGTGCTGGGCTTCGTCATGGCGAGCGCGAAGAGCCGCCTGGTCAGGCTGCGCGACGCGGCCCACAACCTGTCTCTGGCCGACCCGCTTACGGGCCTGTCGAACCGTCGCGCGTTCACCGAGCGCATCGGCCTCCACATCGGCGGCCAGCGCGCCGACGACTCCACGGGCCTGATGCTGATCGACCTGGACGACTTCAAGGACGCCAACACGGTCTACGGCCACCCCGGAGGGGACCGCGTGCTCGTGGAGACCGCCCAGGCCCTGCGCGGAGCCGCGCGGGCTGAGGACATGGTGGCACGCCTCGGCGGCGACGAGTTTGCGGTGGTGGCCCACGGGGTGGACGTCCACGGGATGGCTCATCTCGCCGAACGCGTCTTGCACGCCGTGCGGGGCGCGGGCGCCCGCCTGCAGGCGGAGCTGCCGGGTGTCAAGCTCACGGCCAGCGTGGGCTGGGCGATCCACCCGCACACCGCCCACACCGTCGAGGAGCTGATGGCGGTCGCGGACTACAGCCTGCGCGGAGCGAAAGGCGCGGGCAAGGACGCCGCCGTCTCGGCGGACGACTTCGCGCTGGGCTCCTCGCCGGCCTGAACCCTCGTCGCAACATTCACAAGCGGCCATAATCGTGTTATGCGCGCCCTCAGGGTGGCCGTGTACGCAGCGCTGATCGCCGCCTCGCTGGCCCTGCTGCAGCTGGGCCCGGCGTCCGCCGCGCAGCCGGCCTCGACGACTCAGCCGATCGCCTACTCGATCGAGCTGAACGCGACGATCGACCCCGCCACGGAGCGCTGGATCCACAAGGCGCTGAACGAGGCGAAGGACAAGCACGCGACGGTGGCGATCATCCGCATCGACACGCCGGGGGGCCTCGACAGCTCGATGCGCTCGATCATCAAGGACATCCTCGCCGCGCCGATGCCGGTGATCGCGTACGTGTACCCGAACGGCTCGCGAGCGGCCTCGGCCGGGCTCTACATCACGCAGTCAGCCGATGTCGCGGCGATGGCGCCGCAGACCAACATCGGCTCCGCCACCCCGATCAACTCGAACGGAAAGGACATCGGCGGCACGCTCGGCCGCAAGATCACCAACGACGCCGCGGCCTTCGTGCGGGCGCTCACCGAGTCGCACGGGCGCAACGCCGACGTGGCCGAGCAGATGGTGCGCCACGCCACCAACATGGAGGCGTCGAAGGCGCTCCAGGTGCACCTGATCGACGTGATCGCGGAGAACCAGACGCAGCTCCTCCAGAAGCTCGACGGCTTCCACGTGAAGGGCCCGAAGGCGCAGACGCTGCACACGGCGAACCTCACCGTGGTGAAGCGCGACATGCCGTTCCAGTACGACCTGTTGGAGCTGCTGGTGAACCCGACGATCGCCTACCTGCTGCTCACGGCGGGGTTCGCCGGTATCGCATTCGAGTTCTTCAGCCCGGGGATGGTCGCGCCGGGCGTGCTCGGCGCGCTCGCCCTGATCCTCGGCCTGTTCGGCACGGCGCAGTTGCCCGTGAACGCCGCGGGCGTGGTGCTCTACCTGGCGGCAATCGCCTTATTCATCCTCGAGTTCAAGGTCGGTGGTCATGCCGTGTTCGCGGTGGGCGGCGTGGTCGCGCTCATCGCGAGCGGGCTGCTGCTGTTCAACACGGGCGGCGGGCCGTTCTCGATCGACGTCCCGGTGGTGGTCGTCGCGGCGGCGCTGCTCGGCGGGCTGACGATGTGGGCTGTATCGAAGGCGGTACAGGCGCGCCACGGCCCGGTGAGCACCGGCTGGGAGGAGCTCGTGGGCAAGGTGGGCACGGTGCGCGTGCGGCTCGATCCCGTGGGCCAGATCTTCATCCAGGGCGCGCTCTGGCGGGCCCGTCCGACGGACCCGGAAACCGCCATCGCGGTGGGCGATAGAGTGCGCGTCGACTCGGTGGAGGGCTTGACTCTCTACGTGTCGCCGGCTCCGGCCCAGGAGCAGACGGAGGAGAAGGAGGAGAGCCCGGCGTGGGGGTAGCGCTCGCGATCATCGCCGTCGCCGTGTTCTTCGCGGTGATCCTGCTCGCCGCGTCGCTGCGGGTGCTGCGCGAGTACGAGCGCGGTGTGATCTTCCGGCTCGGTCGCCTGATCGCTCAGAAGGGGCCCGGCCTGATCTTCCTCATCCCGATCATCGACCGCATGGTGCGCGTGGACCTGCGGACGGTCACGCTGCAGATCCCGCCCCAGGAGGTGATCACGCGCGACAACGTCACCGCCCGCGTGACGGCGGTCGCCTACTTCCGCGTGATCGATCCCAACAGCGCGATCGTGGAGGTGGAGAACTTCCTCGCCGCCGTGACGCAGATCTCGCAAACCACGCTGCGGTCGGTGCTTGGCACGGCGGAGCTGGACACGCTGCTGTCAGAGCGTGAGCGGCTGAACGTGGACCTGCAGAAGATCATCGACGACCAGACCGAGCCCTGGGGGGTGAAGGTCACCACCGTCGAGATCAAGGACGTGGAGATTCCCCAGGGGATGCAGCGGGCGATGGCCCGCCAGGCGGAGGCCGAGCGCGAGCGGCGCGCGAAGATCATCAGCTCGGAGGGCGAGTTCCAGGCGGCGCAGCGGCTCTTCGACGCCGCCGAGATCATCAGCAAGAACCCCGCCACGATCCAGCTGCGCTACCTCCAGACGCTGCTGGAGCTGGGCTCGGGGGCAGCGTCGACCATCGTCTTCCCGCTGCCCATCGACATAATCGGTCCGCTCACGGACATGATGCGTAGAGCTGCGGGAGATGGTTATCCGCCCCCGCCTCCGCCGCCACCCAGCCCACAGCAGGGTCTCGAGCCCACACGCGACGTCGACGAGAGTGCCTGACGCGAGCAGCGCGCAGGCGTCCGTTCAGCTTCAACCGCTTCGCGCGGAAGATGCCGACGAGCTTGTCGGACTGCTCGAGGAATCCGAGCTGCGCGTCTGGCTGCGCGCTCGTGACGTCGAGCAGCTGCGGCAGCGCTTCGGGCGCTGGGAGGTGCGCTGCTCGCCGGACGGTCGCGAGCGCTGGCTGAACTGGGTCTTCCGCTCGAAGGACGATTGCCGCGCGCTGGGCTGGGCGCAGGCCACGGTGGGGGGTGGCGCTGCGCAGGTGGCCTACGCCACGCTGCCCGCGGAGCGCGGTCGCGGCTTCGCGAGCGCCGCGCTGAGGGAGGTGATCGCCGAGCTGCGGGATCACCACGAGGTCGTCTTCTTCGAGGCCCACATCCGCGAGGACAACCTGGGATCGCAGAAGGTGGCCGCCGCGGCCGGGCTCAGGCACACCGATCGCACGGTTCGCGGCGAGTCCGTCTGGACCATGTCGATAGGATCCAAATCGTGACGCCCCCGTCACCTTCGACGAACGGTCGCGACCCGCGCGTGCTCGCGATCGACGCCGGCGGCACGATGACCGACACGTTCATCGTCGACTCGGCCGGGGAGTTCGTGGTCGGCAAGGCGCAGACCACGCCGGGCGACGAGGCCGTGGGCTTCATGGCGTCCACGCGCGACGCGCTCGGCTACTGGGGACTGGAGGCCGAGCAGGCGCTGCCCGGCATGGTCTCCGGCATCTACTCGGGCACAGCGATGCTGAACCGGCTGCTCGAGCGCAAGGGGCGGCGCGTGGGGCTCATCGTCACGGCGGGCATGGAGGACGGGCTGCGGCTCGAGCGCGGCATCCAGACCTACCTCGGCTACCCGTACTCGGACCGCCTTCACGTGGCCACGCACTACCACAACGAGCCGCTAGTGCCGCGCGAGCTGGTGAAGGGCGTGCGCGAGCGCATCGACCTGTTCGGCGAGCCGGCGATCCCCCTGTATGAAGACGAGGCGCGCGCCGCCGTCGAGGAGCTGGTGCAGGCCGGGGTGGAGGGGATCGTGGTGAACCTCCTCTATAGCTACCGCAACTCCGAGCACGAGGAACGCATCCGCGCGATCGCCGCCGAGGTGGCGCCCGACCTGCCGCTGTTCCTGTCGAGCGAGCTCTATCCGATGCGGCGCGACTTCCCCCGGCTCAACTCCACGCTGATCGAGGCGTACGCGGCGGAGCCGTCGCGCGAGCAGCTTCAGCGCGTGCGCGACGCCACGCGCGAGGCGGGCGCCAAGTTCGACCTCCGCATCATGGCCGCGCACGGCGGCACGATCTCGATCGACGCGCGCGAGCTGGCGCGCACACTGATCTCGGGGCCGATCGGCGGCGTGATCGGCGCGCGCTACCTCGCCGACGCGGTGGCCGACGGGCTCGGCTCCATGAACATCTTCTGCACCGACATCGGCGGCACGAGCTTCGACATCGCGCTGATCACCGACGGCGAGTTCGCGATCAAGCAGACGCCCGACATCGGGCGCTTCCTCCTCAACCTGCCGCTCGTGCAGGTGGACTCGATCGGCGCGGGCACGGGCTCGTTCGTCCGCATCGATCCGAACTCCGGCCGCCCGGAGCTCGGTCCCGACTCGGCCGGCGCCGCCATCGGGGTGTGCTGGACCGAGGGCGGGCTCGACACGCCGAGCGTCACTGACCTCAACCTGGTGCTCGGGCGCGTGAACCCCGACTACTTCCTGGGCGGCGAGATCAAGCTCGACGCCGAGCGCGCCCGGGCGGCGGTGGAGGAGCAGATCGCGCGCCCGCTGGGGTTGCCCGTGGAGGAGGCCGCGGCCGGCATCGTGGAGCTGTTCGACGAGACGCTGAAGTACGAGGCCGTGGCACAGGTGCTCGGCAAGGGCTACTCGCCGGTGGACTACACGCTGCTCTGCTACGGCGGTGGCGGACCGCTGCACGTGGCGGGCTACACCGCCGACGTGCCGTACCGCGAGGTGCTCGTGCCGGCGTGGGCGGCGGGCTTCTCGGCGTTCGGTTGCGCGTGCGGCGACTACGCCTACCGCTACGACCTCACCATCGACATGCCGATCGAGCCGACCGCAAACGACGACGAGAAGGCGGGGCTTGGCATCTACATCGACGGCGGCTGGCAGATGCTGCGCGAGCGCGTGGTGGCCGAGTTCGCCAAGTCGGGCATCGCCGAGGACGGCATCGAGTTCAAGCACTACGTGCGCATGCAGTACCTGGGCCAGCTCAATGACCTCGAGATCTACTCGCCGCACCAGGAGCTGAGCGAGGGCTCGCAGGTGGATGCGCTGATCGCGGCGTTTGAAGAGGCGTACGGGAAGCTCTACGCGCGTTCTGCGCGATCGCCAGAGCTGGGGTATCTGGTGACGAACGTGATCGTGACCGGCGCGGTCGCGGTTGAGAAACCAGCGCTGCCGAACGAGGAGGTCTCGGGTCTCGGGTCTCGGGTCTCGGAAAAGGCCAGTCGGCCGGTTTGGTGGCGCGATGGCTGGACAGAGACTTCGATCTACGAGCAGGACGACGTTCGTGGCGGCGACGTGATCGCGGGTCCCGCGATCGTCGAGTCGCCCGCCGACACGTTCGCTATTCCGCCCGGCCGCAAGGCCACTTTGGATCAGCATCGGATCTGGCACTTGGAGGCGAGTTGATTACCGAGACCCGGGACCCGGGACCCGAGACCCCGATTGGTTGGAACAGGCAGCGCGCCCTCGACATGCTCGAGCACTCCGAGCACCTGTTCCAGACGACGGGCCGTTACTACGGCGTCGAGCAGCTCAGCCTCAAATCCGGCGACCCGATCCGCTACGAGAAGCTGTTCTCGCGCCTCCGCGGCGGGCTGGTCACCGCGCGGGAGACCGCCCTCAACATCTCGGCGAGCCCGATCGTCAAGGAGATCGGCGAGCTGTGCTTCGCGCTCTACACGCCCGAGGGCGACTCGGTGGCGCTGTCCACCGGGATCATCGTGCACGTCCACACGATGTCGGACGCGATCAAGTACATGATCCGCAACGGCTACGAGGACGACCCCGGCATCGCGCCCGGCGACATCTTCACGAACAACGACGCGATGATCGGCGACGTCCACAACGCGGACGTCCAGACGATCGTGCCGATCTTCTGGGAGGACGAGCTGATCGGCTGGGCGGCGGGTGTCACGCACGAGATAGACATCGGCGCGAAGACGCCGGGCAGCGTGCCGATCGGGCCGATCAGCCGCTTCGAGGACGGCATCGACCTGCCGGCGAAGAAGATCGGCTCGAACGACGAGCTGTGGCGCGACCACGTGCTGGCCGGCCTCAAGGGCACGCGCACGCCGATGTACTGGACGCTCGACGAGAAGACGCGCCTGGCGGGCTGCCACATGATCCGCGAGGCGGTGGAGCGGGTGGTGCTCGAGGAGGGGATCGACACCTACAAGCAGTTCATCCGCGAGGTGATCGAGGACGGGCGGCGCTCGTTCCAGAGCCGCCTGCGCGAGATGACCGTGCCCGGGCGCTACCGCGCGCCCGGCTTCACGGACCTGCCCTTCGCCAAGGAGGAGCAGCTGCCGGTGTACGCGCGGCGCGACACGATCATGCACGCGCCGCTCGAGCTCCGCATCACGCGCGAGGGCGGGCTGGAGCTCGACTACGAGGGCGCCTCGGCGTGGGGCTATCACTCGGCCAACTGCGCGCCGTCGGCGATGCAGGGCGCGATCTGGGTTCAGCTCACGCAGCTGCTGATCTGCAACGACAAGGTGAACGACGGCGCCTACTTCGGCCTGCGCTCCAACTTCCCGCCGGGCAGCTGGGCCAACCACTCGAACCCCCAGTGCTCCACCGGCAACGCCTGGTTCTTCCTCATCCCGTCGTTCACGGGCTTCGTGAAGTCGTTCTCGCGAGCGGTGCAGGCGCGCGGCTACGTTGAGGAGGTGCTGGCGCCCTACGGGCTCACCGCCAACGCGTTCCAGGGTGGGGGGCTCGACCAGTACGGCCGCCAGTCGGCCACGACGAACTTCGGCCTGAGCTGCGTTGGGGGCGGGGCCAAGATGGTGGCCGACGGGCTCGACTACGCCGCCGCCATGTGGAACCCCGAGGGCGATATGGGCGACATGGAGATGTGGGAGCTGATCGAGCCCTTCCTGTACCTGTCGCAGCGCGTGAAGCCGGGCACGGCCGGCCCCGGCCGCCACCGCGGCGGCTCGGGCTACGAGTGCCTGCGCCTCGCGTGGAAGACGCCCTTCTACGAGATGCAGAACATAGGCAACGGGCGCTGCTTCATCCAGTCCGGGCTGTGGGGCGGCTACCCGGCCGCCACGGGCTACCGCCACAACGTCCGCGACACGAACTTCTTCGAGCTGGTGGAGGCGCGCAAGCCGTATCCGCTCAGCGAGCCCGACCCGGCCGACTCGGCGCTTGCGCGCGACGTCGAGGGGCGCCACGACCACGACATCGAGGCCACCACGCTGCCCGAGGTGATGCAGCAGGGCGACCTCTACCTGTGCATGTTCCGCGGCGGCGCGGGCCTGGGCGACCCGCAGGAGCGTCCCTACGAGTCGGTGATGGAGGACATCAGGGGCGACTTCCTGCTCGAGCGCTTCGCGGACCCGGTCTACGGCGTGGTGCCCGGCGATCAGCAGGCCACCGAGGCGCGTCGCGCCGAGAAGCGCGAGGAGCGCGGCGCAAAGGCCGTGCCGGTGCGGGAGTGGATGGCCAACGAGCGCCAGCGCCTCCTCGACCACGACCTGATCGAGCCCGTGCAGCGCATGTACGCCGAGTCGATGCGGCTGTCGGAGGGCTGGGCGCGCGAGTTCCGCGAGTTCTGGGACCTGCCCGACAACTTCGACTTCCCGGTGCCCACGCCGCAGGTGGAGATCTCAAAGGCGCTCCAGGCGGCGGCGCAGTGAACCTCGACCGCGACACCCTCCGGGACCTCGTGGACGAGAAGCTGCCGCGCGGCCGCGCGCGCGCGATCCAGTCCGGCTACAAGGACGCCGACCGCTTCGACAAGTACCTGGCGCTGCTGCAGGACCGCGTGCCGTGGGGCGACCCGATCGTGCTGCCGTTCGGCGAGCACCTGTTCATCGTGTCGAAGGGCGGCGGCAGCTACCTCGTGAAGTGCGACTGCGGTCACGAGTTCTGCGACTACCGCGAGAACTGGAAGCTCGAGGCGCTGATCCACGTGCGCGAGACGGCCGAGGAGCTGCGCGAGATCTACCCGGACAAGATGCACGGAGATCCCGCCTACAACGGCCTGCGCGAATACTTCTGCCCGGGCTGCAAGACCCTGCTCGAGGTTGAGGCGGTGCCGCCCGGCTATCCCGTGGTGCACGATTTCGTGCCGGACCTCGAGGGCTTCTACGAGGATTGGCTCGGGCGTCCTCTTCCTGGCGCGTAGACGCTCTCAAGAAGTACCGGCCTCGGA
>JBKPDA010000085.1:0-3853 GCA_046727635.1 Actinomycetota bacterium
GTCGTTCGCCCACCTGCACACCCACGTGCTCTGCGACGAGCCACCCACCCGCGAGCTCGACCACGACCGCGCGCAGGTGTACTCGGCGCTGCGTACCGGGCGCTGCTACATGGCGGTGGATTCCATCGCGTCCGCGCGCGGGTTCGAGTTCAGCGGCGAGACGGCCGACGGCGGCGCATCGCTCCCGATGGGCTCCGAGCTTCCCGCCGGACCGATGACACTGCGCGCCCGGACGCCTCAGACAGCCGCTCTGCGCCTGCTGCGCGACGGCGCGGAGATCGCAAGCCTGCACGGATCGTCGCTCGACCACCGCGTCGAGGAGCCGGGCGTCTACCGGGTGGAGGCGCTGCTCGAGGCGCACGGCCGCGAGCGCACCTGGATCCTGTCGAACCCGATCTACCTGCGCTGATGGCGTTCGACGAGCAGCTGGCCGGCCGCGTGTGGAAGCTGCTCGAGGAACTGCCCGACGCGAGCGAGCGGCGGATGTTCGGCGGCGTGGCCTTCATGGTGGGCGGCCACATCGCGTGCGGCGTGATCGGCGACGAGCTGATGCTGCGGCTGGGCGAGGAGCAAGCGGACGCGGCACTCGAGGAGCCTCAAGTGCGTCCTTTCGACTTCACGGGGCGGCCGAGCCGGAAGTCGGTGTTCGTGGAAGCGGCGGCGTTGCGCTCGGACGCAGAGCTGGCCGGCTGGGTGCAGCAGGCGTTGGCCTACACGCGCGGGCTGCCGCCGAAGCACCGAGTGGAGCATTGAGGGTGCTATAGGCACCACAAAGCTCCACTCGAGGCGAAACTCCCGTCGGACCGCCCTTTATTGATGCTGTAAGCGCCGGCGCAACCGCGGACGCGTGGGGACAAAGCCCTACTCCGCGATCCCCACCGTCTCCAGCGCCTCCTCGCGGTTCCGGAACACCTTGCCCCACACCACGAGGCCGTCCTCCAGCCGCCACACGAAGGTGGCCGGGTCGTCCGCCACAGAGCCGCCGCGCGCCGCGTAGATGCGGCCGAACACCAGCACGTAGTCGCCGGCGTGGCGGTACTCCTGGACGGTCACGTCGAGCCGGTCCCACGTCTCGTCCACGTCCTTCAGGTACTGGCGCAGTCCCGAATGGCCCATGTACGTGCGGTACTCCCGCGCGGGCGTCGGGGCGGGCTCGAAGAGGATGTCCTCGTCGGCGAGCTCGACCATCGCGTCGGCGTCGCGGCGCGCGAAGGCTTCGAGGAGGCGGGTCACCACGTCTACGTTCTCCCTTCCGAAGAAGCGACCGCCGCTGGCGGAGGTCGGTTTCATCCGCGCATCATGTAGCGGGGGTGTGACCAAACGCGAAACGTTGGCCGACCGGGGCGGCCAGGCGAGTCCATCCGCAAGAGTTATAGAGCCCGCTAGAGCCGAGCGGCCACCGCGGCGGCCGCCACGAGGACCAGAGCCATGGAGAGCGCGCGCAACGCGCCATCGAGCGGAGCGGCCAGACGCTCGGCGCTGAGCTCGCGCGTCTCGCCGTCGGTGAGCGTTTGCGCGCCAGATACCGACAGCGTGCGCCGTCTCAGCTCCCTCACAGGGGTGCTTAACCTGCGTTGCGCCAGGCTCAGCGCGAAGCAGCCCGCCGCCATCGCCACGCCCTCCGCGCGCAGCTGCAGCGCGTTCGCCCAGTAGCTGGTGAACGCTGGAAACGCCCCCCACGCGAGCGCGAACCAGAAGTCGCTGTGGAAGCGGCCGCCGAACAGCTCCAGGTTGTAGGCCAGCACGATGAACGCGCCAGCGACGACGAACGGCACGAGCGACACCGACACGATGGCCACGCCCGCAATCCCGATGGCCACGGCGCCCACCAGGCCAAACACGGCGAGGGCCACGAGCGAGCGATCCGACAGCCTGGTGCGCAGCGGCCTCCCATTCAGCTCGTCAAGCGCGTGCGCGCACACCCCCACGCCGAGGAAGAACGCGCCGAGCGCGGCGAGCAGGCGATCCTTGTGCAGCGTGGGCGCAACCGCCGCCCCGAGCGCCACGTAGCTCAGGTGCCACGCGGTGTAGGGCGGGTGCAGCAGCGTGGCCAGGTCTCGCCAGCCGCCCGGCGCCAGCGCGTAGAAGGCGGGCCGCCAGAGCCGCTCATGCCCCTCCATCGCGCACCCCCCACATCACCACGCCGCCGCCCACGCTCATCACTCGCGCCTCCACCGAGCCGATCCCAGCAGCGCGCCACATCGACACCACCGAATCGAGCGGATAGCGGCGCCAGAACCCGGAGATGCTCGGGCCGAGGAAACGGCCGACGTCGTACCACTCGCGCGACACGAGCCGCCCCAACACCGGCAGCCCCACCCGCGTGTAGATGACCCAGAGCGGATACCAGAGACCGCGGGGCACGTGGAACTCGAGCATCGCGATTCGCCCCCCCGGCCGCACCACTCGCGCCAGCTCCCGCATCGTGGCCGCCGGATCGTCCACATAGCGCAGCAGGTAGGTGAAGGTCAAAGCATCGAACGCGCCGTCGTCGAACGGCAGCCGCTCCGCCTCGCCCTGCACGAGCTCCATCGACGGCCCCACCAGCGCCCGCGCGCGCGACAGCATCTCCGGGCTCTGGTCGAGCCCCACCACGGAGCAGCCGTAGCGGCGCGCCAGGGCGCGTGACACGAGCCCGGTGCCGCAAGCCACGTCGAGCACGCGCGCGTCCGCCCCAACGTCGACCGCAGCGACCATCGCGCGCCGCCAGCGCGGGTCCTGGCCGAAGCTGAACAGCGCCGCCACGCGGTCGTAGTGCCGCGGAAGGCCAGAGAACAGCTCGAGCGCGTGGCGCTTACGGGCGCTCGGCGCGGATATCGAGTGCGGGCTTGCCGTGATCCGATCGTACGGAAGCGATCAGCTTCGCGCGGCGCTCTCCGTGACCTCCTCGTGATGCGCCCAGTGCGCCTCAGGAGAAGGTGGGAGGTCGCGCAGGTACCACTCGGCCTCGAGCGCGGCCTGACAGCCGCTGCCGGCCGCGGTGACGGCCTGCCGGTAGATGTGGTCCACCAGGTCGCCGGCGGCGAAGACGCCCGGGATGTTCGTGCGCGTGGACTTGGCCTCGGTCTTCACGTAGCCGTTCCCATCGAGGTCCACCTGGCCCTCGACGATCTTCGAGTTGGGCTTGTGCCCGATGGCCACGAACGCGCCGGAGATCTCGAGCGCCCGCTCCTCGCCCGTGTCGGGGTTGCGCAGGTGCGCGATCTCGAGGGCGCTGTTGTCCTCGCCCTCGAAGCGGTCGATCACATACGGGGTGATGAACTCGATGTTCTTCGTGTCGCGAGCGCGGTCGAGCATGATCTGCGACGCGCGGAACTCGTCGCGGCGGTGCACGATGTCGACCTTCTTCGCGAACTTCGACAGGAAGATCGCGTCCTCCATCGCGGTGTCGCCGCCGCCCACCACGATCGTGGGCTTGTCGCGGAAGAAGGCCGCGTCACAGGTGGCGCAGTAGGAGATGCCGCGCGCGGCCAGCTCCTCCTCGCCGGGTACGCCCAGCTTGCGCGGCTCGGCGCCCATCGAGAGGATCACGGCGCGCGCCAGATGCTCCTCGTCGCCGATGTAGACGCGGTGCGGTGAGCCGTCGGTGGACAGGTCCACGCGCGAGGCCTCATCGGTGATGAAACGCGTGCCGAAGCGCTCCGCCTGGTCGCGGAACTTCTGCATCAACTCGGGGCCCATGATCCCGTCCGGGAAGCCCGGGTAGTTCTCCACGTCCGTGGTCTGCTGGAGCAGGCCGCCCCACAGGAAGCCCTCGATCATGAGCGGCTCCAGGTTGGCACGCGACGTGTACAGGGCCGCCGTGTAGCCGGCGGGACCCGATCCGATGATGATCACGTTTTCGACTCGGTCG
>JBKPDA010000086.1:0-15330 GCA_046727635.1 Actinomycetota bacterium
GCCGCTTCCCGGCAAGCAGTCCGACGCGCAGTCCTCGGGCTCGGGCAACCAGCCCCAGCCGCAGGCTGCGCCGCAGGTCGCTCCGACCACGCCCGCGCCGGCCGACAAGCCGACCGCGGACGCCCCCTCCACCGCGGCGCAGCCCGCAGACACCACCGGCGACAAGCCGGCGGAGGCCGCCGCCGCCGACGCCGCCCCGGCGCCCACCACGGACGCCGCCGGCACCCCGACGCCGGTGGCGCAGGCAGCTCAGCCCGTTGCCGCGACGACGGCCGGGCCGCAGGCCACGCGCTACGAGCCCGCGGCCGGGATGCGGCTGCACCAGGCGGTGGAGACGGTCCAGGCCGTGATCCGCATGGCGCAGTCAAACGGCGTGACGCGCGCCCGGGTGGCGCTCCATCCGGAGCAGCTCGGCGGCCTCGAGATCCACCTGCGCTCGACGCCCGACGGCATCGTGGCGAAGGTGGTGGCGGACGCCGCCCAGGCGGCGAACGTCCTGCGCCACGCTGGAGAGGAGCTCCGCCGCTCGCTCGAGAGCCAGGGGCTGAACCTCGTGAGCTTCGACGTCGGCACCGCCGGCGGCCAGGGCGAGCGCAGCAGCTCCTCGGGCCAGGGCGAGTCCGGAACGAACGGCCGCAACCCCTTCGGCTCCGTGGACGACACGGAGGCCCCCGCTGACACGACACAGGAGACGACGGTCCGGCTGCCCAACGGCGTGCTGATCGACGTCCTCGCCTGACCTCAAGGAGACACGGATGGCTGTTGACCCCACAGGCTCGGTGAGCACGCCCACGACGGCGGCCACTCAGACGACGAACAAGAACGCCACGCTCGGCAAGGACGACTTCCTGAAGCTGATGGTCGCCCAGATGCAGAACATGGACCCGATGTCCCAGAGCAGCGACCCCTCGCAGTCCGTGCAGCAGATGACCCAGTTCTCGATACTCGAGCAGCTGACGAACCTGAGCACGTCGCAGGACGCGCTCGGCGCCAACGAGAAGCAGAGCCAGGCGATCTCCCTGCTCGGCAAGACCGTGGACTACACGGCCGACGACAGCAGCACCGTCACCGGCAGCGTGCAGAAGGTCGACTTCGGCTCCGACGGCGCGATCCAGCTCACCATCGACGGCGTGACCGGCATCTCGCCGAGCAAGATCACGGGGGTCAAGTGACCGACCCGGCCCACAACCCCGCGCTCGTGCCGCCGGGCATCTCGCCCGCGGCGCCGGCGAGCGCGACGAGCCCTGCGCGGCGCGCGCAGCGGGTGGACGGCCCCGCGTTCGCGGACATCTTCCGCGACAAGGTCGGCGCGCTCCAGTTCTCGCAGCACGCGCTCCAGCGCATCGAGCGCCGTGGGATCGACCTCTCGGACGGCACCTTGAACCGTCTCGAGGCGGGCGCGGCCCGAGCCGCAGGCAAGGGCTCCCGCGACTCAGTTGTCTTCGTCGACGACACCGCATTCGTGGTGTCGGTGAGGAACAAGACCGTCATCACGGCGGTCGACAGGGAGCACATGCGCGAGCACGTGTTCACGAACATCGACAGTGCGGTGATCGCATGATGCGAGCCGCCATGAACCAGACCGGCCGGACCCCACGGATGGGGAGGCCGCTTCTTCTCGGAAAAGGAGTGATGCCCCGATGATGCGGAGCATGTTCGCCGCGATCAGCGGCCTCAAGACCCACCAGATCATGATGGACGTGACTGCCAACGACATCTCGAACGTGAATACGATCGGGTACAAGGCGAGCCGCACCACGTTCAAGGACTCGCTGTCCCAGCTTCAGCGGGGCGGCTCGGGTCAGGGCTCGGGCCAGGGTGGCTCGAACCCGGCGCAGGTCGGCCTCGGCACGCAGGTGGGCTCGATCGACACGCAGATGTCCTCGGGCGCCCTGCAGTCGACCGGCCAGGCCACGGACGTGGCCATCCAGGGCGCGGGCTGGTTCCGTATCGGCCAGGCCACGGTGAGTGGTACCACCGCCACGCTGACCGCCAACACCCAGCAGTACACGCGTGCCGGCAACTTCACGACCAACGACCAGGGCTACCTGGTCACGGCCGACGGCTACTACGTGATCGGCCGTACCGTGCAGAGCACCACCGTGACGGCGACGCCTCCGGGCGCCGACCAGCTGATCCAGCTCCCGTCGGGCGCCAGCAGCGTGGCGATCGGCCAGGACGGCGCGGTCAGCTACCTGCCGGCCGGCTCGACCACCCGCACCACGGCCGGCTACATCTCGATCGCGAAGTTCCCGAACGAGAACGGCCTGCAGCGCGCCTCCGGCAACCGTTGGACCGCGAACGCGGCCTCGGGCACGGAGGAGGTCGGCACCCCGGGCGGCGACTTCGGCCTCGCGACCTCGGGCACGCTCGAGATGTCGAACGTCGACCTCGCCACCGAGTTCACAAACATGATCAGCGCTCAGCGCGGATTCCAGGCCAACTCGCGTGTCATCTCCACCGCGGACGACATGCTCAACGACCTGGTGAACCTGAAGCACTGATCTAAAGCGTGATCGCGGGGCGGAGCGTGGAGGAGGGACCCCCGCTTCGCCCCGCGGCACGGATGGAGGCGGAGTGCGGAATTGCGGAGTGCGGATTTGCCGTTCTCCACACTCCGCACTCCGCACTCCGCACTCTGGAGAAAACGATGATCACTTTGCACCGCATAGGCCATACCGACGAACCGTTTCTGCTGAACGACGACCTGATCGTGACCGTCGAGGCGACGCCCGACACCGTCATCACGCTCGCCAACGGGCACAAGGTCGTCGTTGCCGAGTCGCCCGACGACGTGGCTCGCGCCATCCGGACTTGGCGCGCCAGCATTCTCTCGGTCGTCCCGCGCGCCGCCTAACAGCACCTAGCTAAACCGCTCAAGCACGCAAGATTTCGAGTCCCCGGCCGACTACCGGGGGCGGAGGAATGCTGCCTTGAAAGCCAATACCGCCATCGGAATAGGCGTCGCCTTCTTCGGCCTGCTCATGGGCGCGATGATGGAAGGCACCCAGATTCCATCCTTCATCAACCCCTCCGCCCTCCTCATCATCTTGGGCGGAACGGGCGGCGCGACGCTCGCGACCACCGGGATCGTGCAGTTCAAGAAGATCCCGTCGCTCTACAAGCTGGCCTTCGGCCCGCCCGAGCTGAACTCGCTGGAGCGCGTGCGGCTGCTCGTCAAGTTCGCCGAGATGGCCCGCCGCGAGGGCCTGCTCGCGCTCGACGACGAGCTGCAGCAGGTGGACGACGAGTTCACCCGCAAGGGCCTCCAGCTGGTGGTGGACGGCACCGATCCCGAGCTCGTCCGCGAGATCCTCGAGACCGAGATGGACGCGATGGCCCACCGCCACGCGCTCGCGGCGCAGCCGTTCGAGAAGGCCGGCGGCTTCGCGCCCACCATGGGCATCATCGGCACCGTGATGGGGCTCGTGCACGTGCTCGAGAACCTGTCCAACCCGGCCTCGCTCGGCCCGGCGATCTCCACGGCGTTCATCGCGACGCTCTACGGCGTGGGATCGGCGAACGTGATCTTCCTGCCGGTGGCGAGCAAGCTGAAGTACCTCTCCGCGCTGGAGCAGGAGCTGCGCTTCATGACCGTGGAGGGCATCCTCGCGATCCAGGCGGGCGACAACCCCCGCATCGTGGAGAGCAAGCTGCTGAGCTACCTGGCGCCGAGCGAGCGCGGCCAGGAGGGCGAGGAGGGCGCCGCGGGCGCCGCAGTCGGCGAGGCCGCCACCGCGGCCGCCTAGGGCCATGAGCGCTCGCAGAGGCGGCCGGCGCCGTCGGGGGCACGCCGGCGAGCACGAGAACGAGGAGCGCTGGCTCCTCACCTACGCGGACATGATCACGCTGCTGATGGCGCTGTTCATGGTGCTGTTCTCGATCTCGTCCGTGAACATCTCGAAGTACAAGTCGCTCCAGCAGTCGCTGAAGGACGCCTTCTCCGGCAAGGTGCTCACGGGCGGCAAGTCGATCGCCAACAGCGGTAGCGACTCGAGCACCAAACCGGTGTCCACCGCCACCACCTCGATCACGCCGCAGATCTCAGCCAAGTCCGAGCAAGCCGCCAAAGCCGCCGAGGAGGCGAAGACCACCAAGGAGTTCCAGAAGATCAAGAAGCAGATCGACGCCTACGCGAAGCAGCACGGCTTCGCCACGCAGGTGGAGACCACCATCACCCGCCGCGGGCTGGTGGTGCGGCTGCTCACCGACAAGGTGCTGTTCGACACTGGGAAGGCGGATCTCAAGCCGCAGGCCGTCCCATTGCTTAGTGGCGTAGGTCACGCAATCAATATCGACAAGACCCATCCGATAATGGTGGAAGGACACACCGACAGCGTGCCGATATCGGGGTCACAGTTCCCAACCAACTGGGAGCTCTCGACGGCACGCGCCTCGGTTGTAGTGCGCTTCTTGATCAGGGTCGGAATCGACAGATTCCGGCTCGGCGCCGCCGGATACGCAAACCTCTATCCGGTTGCCTCAAACGCCACGGAGGCGGGTCGTTCGAAGAACCGCCGAGTGGAAATTGTGCTGCTTCGGCAGAACCAGTCGATAACACCGGATATTCCAGGGAACGGATGAGAGCTCCACGGAGGGAGACAAATGAAGGGCAAGAAGAAGTTCATCGTGCCGCTCGTCGTGCTGATTTTGCTCGGCGGCGTCTATAAGACCGTGCTCGCGAAGCCGGCCAAGACCGCGAAGGCCAAGATCGACGGCACTGTGTACGTCTTGCCGAAGGAGTTTCTGCTGAACGTGGCCGACGGGAAGTACGCAAAGCTGTCAATTGCGCTCGTCCTGAACAAGGCCCAGGTCGTGCCTCCGGCCACGGGCGGCAACTCGGACTCCGGCTACGGGACGCTCGAGCAGGAGCCCGCCGTGCGCGACGTGATCACGAACGTGCTCACCGACGCGCCGTCCACCGAGCTGGTCCAGCGCAACGGCCGCGAGAAGCTGAAGGCGCTGATCCTCAAGCAAATCCGTCAAACCACCGATGTGAAGGTCGACGAGGTGCTGTTCACCGACGTCGCCGTCCAGTAGGAGGAAATCGTGTCGCAGGAGATCGAATACACAGCTCTCGAGGCCACCGGCGAGGCCGTCGAGCAGGCTGCCGACCTTCACCGGCTCGAGGACGTCCCCGTGGAGCTGGCGGTGGAGATCGGCCGCACCCATATGACGATCGGCGAGACGCTCGGCCTGGGCCCGGGCTCGATAGTGAGCCTGAACCGCCTGGCCGGCGAGCCCGTGGACCTGCTGGTGAACGGCAAGCGCATCGCGCGCGGCGAGGTCGTCGTCATCGACGAGGAGTTCGGGCTGCGCATTACCGAAGTGGTGTCGCCCGCCAGGCGGCTGCGCGAGGCCGAAGCTTCTCTCGAAGTCACGCAGTAGCTCCGCGGGCGTTGCGACTGCGCGGGGCGAACGACGGGCACTAAAGGACGGCCCGACTGGGGCTTTAGCCCCGAAGTGTGTCGATCTCGCCACGCATACCGTGGTCAGACGAGCACACTTGCGGGTTTTCCACCCGGTTTCGGAGCGCTTCGCGCCGAAGTGTGGCCGCTCTTACTGCTGCCGTTCCACCGCTCGAGCGCCGCCCGCCGTTAAAGCCGCAGCCGGCCCGGTCGACTACTCCGACTGGCCCGGTCCCTCCGAGCCACCGTCCCTCAAATGAACTCGGCTCGTTTTTCGCTTGCCGCTTTGGCGGCGTTCACTGGCACCCTTGCGTTGCCGGTCGCTTCGGCGTTCGCCGCCAAGCCCAGTGGGCCTGGCGAGAACACCCCGTTGCACCTGCCGGTCCAGTCCACGCATGCCGCCACCACCGGCTCGGGCGGCGGCAGCCTCATGCGCACGTTCGTCGGGCTGGCGATCGTGATCGCCGTCATCTACGGCGTCTACTGGATCCTCCGGCAGGTCAAGTCCGGCCGCGAGGAGCGCGCCAGTGGCAGCGGCCTCGCGAGCATCGCAACGCTTCCGCTTGGACCCAACCGCTCGCTGCACATGGTGCGGAGCGGTCGCGAGTACGTGCTCGTGGGAGCGAGCGAGCACGGAGTCACGCCGATCCGGACTTACAGCGAGGACGAGGCGCGCGACGCCGGCCTGCTCGACGAGCACGACCCGAATGACCCGACCCCGCCGGCGCCCGCACGCACCGGCACCGGCGGCCTGCTCAGGGACATCGTCGACCAGATGCGCCAAAGGACGGTGCGCAAGTGACCGTCCACACCAGCAGCAACGCCGTCCAGATCTTCCTGATCGTCGCCGGGATCTCGCTGATCCCGGCCCTGCTGTTCACGGTTACGGGCTTCACCCGGATCCTGATCGTGCTCGGCTTTATCCGCAGCGGCCTCGGCACGCCCAGCGCCCCGCCGAACCAGGTGCTGGTGGGTATCTCCGTGTTCCTCACGATCTTCGTGATGGCGCCCACCTTCAACGCGATCAAGAAGGACGCCATCGACCCGCTGAGCCACCACAAGATCAGCCAGGCCCAGGCGCTCCAGCGGGGCCAGGAGCCGCTACGCCAGTTCATGTTCCGCCAGACGCGCGACAAGGATCTGGCGCTGTTCGCGAAGCTCGCGCACCTCAAGCAGCCGAAGACGCGCGCTGACATCCCCACCTACGCGCTGATCCCCGCCTTCATCATCAGCGAGCTGAAGACGGCGTTCCAGATCGGCTTCCTGATCTTCCTGCCGTTCCTGATCATCGACTTGGTCGTCTCCTCGACGTTGATGAGCATGGGCATGATGATGCTGCCGCCCACGTTCATCTCCCTGCCGTTCAAGATCCTGCTGTTCGTCCTGGTCGACGGCTGGAACCTCGTCACCCAATCGCTCGTTCAGAGCTTCCACTGATGAACCAGGACGTGGTCATCAACCTCGTGATGCAGGCGGTCACGCTCGCCTTCAAGGTGGCGATGCCGATCCTGCTCGCCGGCCTCGTGGTGGGCTTGCTCGTGAGCATCTTCCAGGCGGTCACGCAGATCCAGGAGATGACGCTCACGTTCATCCCGAAGATCCTGGTGACGATCGCGGTGATCGTGGTCGCCGGCCCCTGGATGCTGAACCAGCTGACCGGTTACACCGAGCAGCTCTGGTCGGGCATCCCGGCCATCGTGTCGCAATGAACGAGCTGCTGAACCAGATCGGCCAGCAGCAGGCCGCCGGGTTCATCCTCGTTCTCGCGCGGGTGAGCCCGCTGTTCCTGCTCGCGCCCGTGTTCTCGTCGAAGATGCTCCCCGCGCGGGCGCGCGGGGTCGCGGCCGTGGCGATCTCGTTCGGCCTGGCGCCCTGGGCGCTGCACGGGCACCACGTCACGCTCGACGTGATGCAGCTGGCGGGGCTCGTGGTGAAGGAGCTGCTCGTTGGCCTCGCGTACGCGTTCGCGCTCGGCGCGGTGTTCGCCGCGGTGAGCGTGGCCGGCTCGATGCTCGACACGGCGATGGGCTTCTCGTACGGCTCGCTGATCGACCCGATCACCGGCAACCAGTCGCAGATGCTGTCGCAGCTGTACGCGATGGTCGGGATCCTCGTGTTCATCGCCATCGACGGCGACCACTGGATGATCGCGGGGCTGGCGCGCAGCTATCAGCTCGTGCCGATCGACAAGTTCCCCTCGTTGGGCGCGATCGTAGGCGGGGCCGACAAGGCGTTCGTGTCGATCTTCGCGTCCGCGCTCGAGCTCGCCGCGCCGGTGCTGATCGCCGTGCTCATCACCGACACCGCGATGGGCATCGTGGCCCGCATCATGCCGCAGCTGAACGTGTTCGCCGTGGGCTTCCCGGCGAAGATCGCGGTCGGGCTCCTGATCATGGGCGTGTCGCTGCCGTTCGTGGGCGGCTGGATCGCCGATCAGGTGCAGCTGTCGGTGAACTCGGCCCTTCAAAGCCTCCACGTGGCCTGAGCGATGTCCGGCGAGCGCACAGAGAAACCGACTCCCAAGCGGCGCAACGACGCGAAGAAGAAGGGGCAGGTCGCACGTTCGAACGACGTGAACGGCGCCGTGGTGATGCTCGCCTCGCTGTTCGCGCTCGGCTCGTTCGGCCCCAAGATGGTCAGCCAGCTCGAGGCGTCCATGTACCACGGGCTCACGCTGATCTCCACCCCTCAGGTGGTGAGCGAGAAGGGGCTCGGCGACCTGCTCGGCAGCACCTTCAAGTCCGCCGGCCTGGCGATGGCCCCGATCGTGTTCGTCTGCATGATCGCCGGCGTGCTCGTGAACGTGGCCCAGGTGCGGCCGCGGTTCAACATGCAGGCGCTGAAGCCGGATCCCAAGCGGCTCAACCCCGCGGCCGGCATCAAGAAGCTGTTCGGCCCGCAGTCCGCGTTCGAGGCGGGCAAGGGCGTGGCGAAGGTGCTCGTGATGACCGCGGTGGTCCTGTCGGCGCTGCTTCCGAAGCTCGGCGACATCGCCGGGTCGGTGGGCATGTCGCCCCAGGACCTGCTCTCCACGATCGCCCACACGATCATGACGATCGCGAAGCGGGCCGCGCTCGCCTACGTGGTGATCGCCGCGATCGACTACGTCTGGCAGCGCCACCGGCACGAGAAGTCTCTCAAGATGTCGAAGGAGGACATCAAGCAGGAGGGCAAGTCGCAGAACGTGGCCCCCGAGGTGCGGGCCGCGATCCGGCGCAAGCAGCTCCAGGCGGCGCGCGCCCGCATGATGGCCGCGGTGCCACAGGCGGACGTGGTCGTGACGAACCCGACCCACTTCGCGGTGGCGCTCGCCTACGACGGCCACAAGGACGCGCCCGAGGTGCTGGCCAAGGGCCCCGACCTCGTGGCCATGCAGATCCGCCGGATCGCCGAGGAGCACGGCGTGCCGATCATCGAGGACGCGCCGCTCGCGCGCTCGCTCTACGCGAGCGTGGAGGTGGGCCAGCAGATCCCCGAGGAGTTCTTCGCGGCGGTGGCGCAGCTGCTCGCGTTCGTGTACCGCGTGGCCGGTAGGAGCGCCGTCTGATGGACGCCACGATGGGCCGGATCATGAAGCACACGGACCTCTTCGCCGCGGGCGCGGTGGTGCTCGTCGTGCTGATGATGATCATCCCGCTGCCGCCGACGATCGTCGACCTCTGCATCAGCCTGAACATCTCGATGGCGCTCGCCATCGTGGTGACCACGCTCTACCTGCCCACGGCGCTCGACTTCTCCGCGTTCCCGAGCCTGCTGCTGCTCACGACGCTTTTCCGGCTGGCGATCAACGTGTCGGTCACGCGCCTGGTGCTGCTGAAGGGCGACGCCGGCCACGTGGTCAGCGCCTTCGGCAACTTCGTGGTGGGCGGCAACGTGATCGTCGGCCTCGTCGTCTTCATGATCCTGATCGTCATCCAGTTCGTGGTGATCACGAGTGGCGCGGGTCGCGTCGCGGAGGTGGCCGCGCGCTTCACCCTCGACGCCATGCCCGGCAAGCAGATGGCGATCGACGCCGACCTGAACGCCGGCCAGATCACCGACGAGGAGGCACGCAATCGGCGCAAGGACATCGCCCGCGAGGCGGACTTCTACGGCGCTATGGACGGCGCCTCGAAGTTCGTGAAGGGCGACGCCACCGCCGGCCTCCTGATCGTCGCCATCAACCTCATCGGCGGCATCGTCATCGGCCTCCTGCAGAAGCACATGTCGATCTCCGACGCCGGCCACCACTTCTCGCTGCTCACGGTCGGCGACGGCCTCTGCGCCCAGATCCCGGCCCTCATGATCTCCGTGGCCACCGGCATCATCGTAACCCGCTCGGCCTCCGAGAAGGACCTCGGCAACGACCTCGCCGACCAGATCACCGGCCAGCGGAAGGCGCCGCTCGTGGCCGGCGTGGTGATGCTCGTGCTGGCGCTGGTCCCGGGCCTGCCGAAGATCCCGTTCATCGTGATCGGCGGCATGTTCGTCGCGCTTGGCCGTTACCTCCGGAACCAGCCCACGCCGGCCGAGGTGGCCGCGCAGAAGCAGCTCGAGGCGGCAGCCGAGGCGCAGAAGGAGCTGCCCGCGCCCGCCGACTCCGCGCTCGAGGCGCTGCAGGTGGACGCGCTCGAGCTGGCGATCGGCTTCGGGCTCGTGCCGCTGGTGGATCAGAGCGCCGGCGGCTCGCTGCTCGCGCGCGTGAAGACCATCCGGCGCCAGATCGCGTCCGAGCTGGGCGTTGTGATTCCCCCTGTGCGCATCCACGACGAGGTGGGGCTCGATGCCCACGAGTACGTGGTGAAGGTCCGCGGGGCCGAGGTGGCGGCGGGGCGTATCCTGGCTGGTCATCAGCTTGCGATGGACCCCGGCGACGCCGTGGGCCAGCTTGCAGGGGTCGCGACAACGGAGCCCGCTTTCGGCATTCCGGCCACTTGGATTCCGGACACGGCTCGTGCCGAGGCGGAGGCGCTTGGATACACCGTGGTGGACCGCGAGTCGGTGATCGTCACCCACCTCACCGAGACGATCCGCGCCCACGCAGGGGAGATGCTCACACGACAGGACACCCGACAGCTGCTCGACCAGCTCAAGGAGAGCAACGCCGCGGTGGTGGAGGAGGTCATTCCGGACGTGCTCAGCCTCGGCGAGGTGCAGCGCGTGCTGCAGTCGCTCCTCAAGGAGGGCGTGTCGATCCGCGACCTCGGCACGATCGTGGAGTCGGTGGGCGACAAGGCGCGCGTCACGCGCGACCCGGCGCTGCTCGCCGAGTACGCCCGCCAGGCGCTCGGGCGCGCGATCACCGCCCCGCACCTCGACGCCGAGCGCCGGCTGCGCGCCATCGCGCTCGACCCGTCGCTGGAGCAGGAGGTGTCCGACTCGATCGCCCAGACCGCCGACGGCGAATACCTCGTCATGGAGCCGTCGCGCGCACAGGCGCTCGTGTCGCAGCTCAAGTCTCAGGTGGAGGGCGCGCTCGCCAGCGGCAGCCGCCCGGTGCTGCTCTGCTCGGCGCGCGTGCGCCGCCATCTGCGCCGGCTGTGCGAGCAGGCGCTGCCTCAGCTGCCGGTGTGCTCGTACAACGAGATCGCGCCCGGCATCCGTGTCGAAACCGTGGGGGTGGTTGAGCCGTGAGCAATCAGACGCGCACGTTCCGCGGCAAGTCGCTCGAGGAGATCCTGCCGCGCATCCGGGCCGAGCTCGGCCCCGACGCCGTGATCACCCGCCAGCGCGAAGGCCTGACCGGCGGCATCGGCGGCTTCTTCCAGAAGCAGTTCGTCGAGGTGGAGGCGCACACTGGCGCGCCGCGCCTGGACCTGACGGACGACTCGGACGCTTTGCCGGACCTGCTGCAAAGCGCGGCGAAGCCCCCAACACCCCACACCCCACACCCCACACCCGATCCCGCGCTAACCGAAGGCCTCAGCTCTATGGCAATCCAGCGCGTGATGGAGCAGGCGGCGCCGTTCGCGGAACGCTTGGAGGAGGAGTCGATGGCGCTGGAGCGTCGCGCCGCCGAGCCTTTGGTCGCCGGCCGCCGCCGTCCTTCCGACGCCGCCGCCCTGGAGCGCCGGCTCGAGGCCGCTTCCTTGCACCCGGCGCTCGCCGAGGGCATCGTCACCGAGGCCGTCACCCACCTACTGCCGTTCGCCAGCTCGCCCGACCAGCTCGAGCGCCTCGTGCTCGAGACGCTGGCGCGCCGTATCCCGGTGCAGTCGAGCTGGACCCGCCGCGGTCGCACCGTGGCGTTCGTGGGTCCGGGCGGCTCAGGCAAGACCCTGTGCACCGCTCGCCTGGCCGCCGCATACGCGCTGGGGAGCGACCTGCCGGTGATCTGCATGTCGCTGCGCCCGTCCGACGGCGGCGAGGAGCTCACGCGCCTGCTCGAGCCCGCGAACGTGCCGGTGCACGTGGTGGCGAGCGCGCAGGAGGCGCGTGCCCGGATCGCCGGCGCCCGCGACCACGCGCTCACCGTGATCGACACCCCGTCGGCGTCGGCGGCCGAGTCCGACCCGCTCTACCGGCTGGCCTCCGAGATCGAGCAGATCGGCGTGTACGAGGTGCACCTCACGCTTCCCGCCACGGTCGGCGAACGCGCGGCCGGCGACATCCTCACCGGCCTGTCGCCGCTCGGCGTGTCGCGCATCGCGCTCACGCACGCCGACGAGACCGGCCACGTCGGGCCAGCCGTGGGTCTCGCGATCAGCTCCGGCAAGCCTTTCTCCTACATCGGCAGCGGCACCTCGGTGCCCGGCGGCCTGTTCCCCGCGAACGCCACCGCGCTGGCGGCGGCGGTGCTGTCATGAACCACTTCCATTCGGGGCAGCACGTGCGGCTTGCGATCCCCGAGCTCGGCAACGTCTCCGGTCAGGTGGTGGAGGTGGCTGACGACCATCTCGTGGTCGCGCTCTTCCTAAGCATGCAGACCACGCCGGGCGAGATGGAGTACGAGGACGTCGTGCTCGAGTACACCGCCGTGCGGGGGCTCTACCGGCGCCCCGGCCTTGGCCGCTTCGACGTGGGCGGCGTGGACACGGTCCGCTTCCTTCCAAGCGCCGAGGCGGAGCTGATCCAGCGTCGCGGCTTCGCGCGCGTGGACGTGTCGGTGCCCGTGGTCGTGGCCGTGAACGCCAAGCTGCCGCCCGTGTTGGTGGAGAGCCTCGACCTGAGCGGCAGCGGGGCCCGGCTGCAAGCGCCCCCGCCGGGTCCGGTGGACCTGGAGCTGGGCCGCTTCGTGTGGCTCGAGATCTCGATTTCTGACGACGACGAGCCGATACAGGCCAGGGGCACGGTGCTCCGAGAGTTGGAAGACGGCAGCAAAGGCGTGCATTTCGACTACATCCCCGATCACGACCGCGACCGCCTGGTGCGCTTCCTGTTCGAGCGACAGCGGCTCATGCGGATGGCGGGGCAGATCTGAGCCATGGCCAAGAAGAGCAAGGGAAGCGATCAGCCCACCACCATCGCGCCGCCCACTTCGAGCGACGTGAAGGTGTCCGCGCACCCGCGTGCGCGGCGGCAGATCCGCCGTGCCAAGGGCTGGGGCGGTCTGGCCGGTTTCTTCCTGGTGGCGTTCTTCTCGTGGCACAGCGGCACGGACTTCCCGCACACCGCCGTTCGCGCGTTGGGTGGCGGGATGGCCGGCTACGTGGTCACGTGGACCGCGGCTGTGTACGTCTGGCGCCAGTTGGCTATCGCCGAGGTGCGACAGCGGGCCCGGATCCTCGCGCTGCGGAAGATCGCGGCCGAGGAGGCCGAGGCTGCTGCTGCCGAAGGCGGTTGAGGGGATGACCCATGGAGCCGATCCGTCCGATAGGACCTAGGCCGCAGGAGATTCCAGCGGTAGAGCCGGTCTGGCGCGAGGGCGAGCGCGAGCAGCGCGAGCGCGAGCAAGAGCGCGAGCAGAAGCGACGCCAACCGCCGCGCGTGCAGGAGCCGCCCGAAGATGACGGGCGGCCGCACATAGACGTCAGCGTCTAGGTCACAGGTCACAGATCACAGGTCACAGGAAAGACCCTGTCACCCGTGACCTGTGACCTGTGACCTGAGCCTCAAGCCGCGCCCCGCATAGCCGACTACCTGTGTGTGGCTCCGACCTCTGGCATGCCGCGTCTCTACTGGATCGGGGGATACGACGAGGCGACCGGTCTCGCGGACGAGATCCGCGGCTTTCTCCGCGCGCTCGACGCGCGCGGCCATCAGCCGTCGATTCGCGAGTTCTTCAAGCCGCGCCACCGCATCCAGCACAGCGCGAACGACCGGCGCATTCTCCAGGCCGCCCTCCGGCGTGAGCCGAGCGCGCCGTGCCTTGCGGTGCACCACTACATCACCAACCAGGCGCAATACAACGTTGCCGGCGCAGCGAACGTCGCGCGGGCGATGTTCGAGACCGACACGCTGCCCGCGCCGTGGCTGCCGCTGCTGCTCGAGCGCGATGAGATCTGGGTGCCCTGCGAGCACAACGCCAAGACGTTCCGCCGCGGCGGGATCCCCGCGTCGAAGATCCGCGTACTCGGCGAGACCATCGACTTCGACGTGTTCTCCCCGGACGTCGAGCCCTACCCGATCGAAGTCGACGAGGGGAGCTTCGTCTTCCTCTCGAACTTCGACTTCGGCGAGCGCAAGGCCTGGCGTCAGCTGATCACAGGCTGGGCGAAGGCGTTCGGCCCGGACGACGGCGTGACGCTCCTGCTGAAGACCGGCTCCTACACCCATGGCGAGGACTACGCGCGCGACCGCATCCGCGACTACGTGCGCGACGCGTTCGGTGCCGGGGGGCTGGAGCGCATGGCGCCGATCACGATCATGTCCGAGCGCCTGGCGAGCCACGAGGTGCCCCGGCTCTACGCCGCGGCCGACGCGTACGTGCTGGCCTCACGTGGCGAGGGCTGGGGCCGTCCCTACCAGGAGGCGATGGCGATGCGGCTCCCCACGATCGCCAGCCGCTGGAGCGGCAACCTCGACTTCATGCACGACGGCAACAGCTGGCTGGTGGACGGCACGCTCGTGCCGGTGCGCGAGGACGCCGAGTTCTTCCCCGGCTGGATGGCGAAGGGCCACAACTGGTTCGAGCCGGACGTGGACTCGCTGGCCGAGGCGTTGCGCGACATTGCGCGCGATCCGGACGCCGCACGCGCCAAGGCCGCCCGCGCCCGCGAGGAGCTGATCGCCGGCTGGGGCACCGACGCCATCGTCGACCGCATCGAGGAGCTGGCGTGCGACGTGTTCGATCGCCGCCGGCGCCCGTTCGCCCTCGCGCTGCGCGGCCCGTACGGGAGCAACTCGTCGCTGTCGGTGGTGAACGACAACCTGGCCGACGCGCTCGACTCCCGCGGCCGTCCCGCAATCCTGCGCCCCGAAGGCACCTCCGAGCCGGTGCTCGAGGAGCTGCCGGGCGTGAGCCACAGCTGGCCGCCGAGCTTCGACGCGCTCACGGTCGGCCCCACCGTGGCGATCCTTCCCTGGGAGTTCGGCGCCGCCCCGCAGGAGTGGGTGGACGAGGTGAACCGGCGCGTGGATCGCGTCTGGGTGCCGAGCGCGTACGTGCGTGACTGCTACGTGGAGTCAGGCATGTCGCCCGGTGCGATCGAGGTGGTGCCGAACGGAGTAGACCTCGAGCGCTTCAACCCTGACGGCCCGCGGCGCGAGCTGCCGCGCCAGGCCGGCTGCACCTTCCTGTTCGTGGGCGGCAGCACCTGGCGCAAGGGCATGGACCTGCTCGTGGACGCCTGGGTGGAGGCGTTCGGCCCGGACGACGACGTGCATCTCGTGGTGAAGGACTTCGGCACGGCCAGCCACTACCGCGGTCAAACTGCCGGCGAGCGCCTGCGCGCTTTGGAGCAGAGCGAGGACGTCGCGCCGGTCACCTACTTCGACGAGGACATGGCGCCCGACGAGCTGGCCGCGCTCTACCGCGCGTGCGACGTGTTCGTCACTCCATATC
>JBKPDA010000087.1:0-9032 GCA_046727635.1 Actinomycetota bacterium
AACGCCGCTCATACCAGACCTATGCCACGTTCAGCGATCCAGATGGCAACGGGTTCCTGCTCCAGGAGATCAGAGAGCGGCTCCCCGGCCGGGAGTGGGAGGACTGACGACCCTATGACCTTCAGCCCTTCCAACAACGGCCGGGGCTCGGAAGCCTGGTGTTGGACGCACTTGAGCGTCGACCGGCCCAGCCCCGGCTACTGCCGCGTGACCTTCGACCACCCTCCCATCAACACGATCACGGCGACTACCGTCGCGGAGCTCTCCGAGCTCGTTGGCTTGATCGAGCAGGACCCGGACCTCAACGTGGTCGTCTTCGACAGCGCCAACCCGGACTTCTACCTGGCCCACTACGACGTGGAGAACAACCCGGGCAGGACCGCGGGACTGGGACTCGGTCCGACCGGAATGCCGGCGTGGATCGATGTGCTCGTGCGTCTGTCCCGCGCGCCGGTGGTCAGCATCGCCGCCATCCGCGGACGCGCCCGTGGGGCGGGAAGCGAGTTCGTGCTGGCGTGTGACCTGCGGTTCGCGTCGCGCGAGAACACGCTGCTCGGCCAGTTCGAGGTCGGCATTGGTGTGGTTCCCGGCGGTGGCCCGATGGCCAGGCTCTCTCGCTTGGTCGGTCGCGGCCGTGCGCTCGAGATCCTTCTCGTGGCCGACGATGTCGACGGCCCGCGCGCGGAGCAGTACGGCTATGTCAACCGGGTAATCGCCGACGATCAACTCGACGACGAGGTCGACGAGATCGCGTCACGCCTCGCGCGCTTCGACCACGACGCACTCGCCCGCACCAAGTCCCACGTCGACCTGGTGACCTTGCCCGCCGACAGCGAGTTTCCACCCGCCTTGAACGATTTTCGCGAGCTGTTCGGGCGTCCTGCGCAGCAGGCGCAGTGGGCCCGGATCCAGGAGCTCGGGCTAAACGTGGACAGTGACCTCGAACGCTCCCTCGGGCGGCGCGTTGTCGAGTCGCTTCCCGACGGGTGACGGAATCCGAACATTGGGAGAAGCAGATGTCCGCAACCGAAGCTGCACAACAGACCGCTATTCGCCCGTTTCAAGTCGGTTTTCCGGAGGCGGAACTTGACGACTTGCGCAGGCGCATAAGCGCGACAAGGTGGCCTGAGCGCGAGACGGTGACCGACGACTCGCAGGGCGTGCCGCTCGCGACGATGCAGGAGCTCGCGCGCTACTGGGCGACAGACTACGACTGGAGCAGGTGCGAGGCGAAACTGAACGCCCTACCGCACTTCATCACCGAGATCGACGGGCTCGAAATCCATTTCATTCACGTCCGCTCCGAGCATGAAGACGCCCTGCCGCTGATCGTCACGCACGGGTGGCCCGGCTCGATCATCGAGCAGCTGAAGATCATCGGGCCGCTCACCAATCCCACCGCGCATGGCGCGAGCGAGGCGGACGCGTTCGATGTCGTGATCCCGTCGCTGCCGGGCCACGGGTTCTCCGGCAAGCCGACCAGCACGGGCTGGGATCCGCCACGGATTGCACGTGCCTGGGTGGAGCTGATGAAGCGCCTCGGGTACACCCGGTTCGTAGCGCAAGGCGGCGACTGGGGCGCAGCGGTCACCCAGACGATGGGCATCCAGGCGCCTCCGGAGCTGCTTGGCATTCACTCCAACATGCCCGGCACCGCTCCGGCCGAGATCAACACGGCGGTCCTGCGCGGCGACCCGCCTCCGGCCGATCTCTCGCCCGAGGAGAGTCGGGCGTACGAGCAGTTGAGGAACTTCTATGCCAAGCATGTGGCCTACGCGCAGATCATGGCCACGCGGCCGCAGACGCTCTACGGACTGGCGGACTCGCCGATCGATCTGGCGGCCTTCGCCGTCGACCACGGCGACGGCACCGGCCAGCCCGGACTCATCGCAAAGATCCTCCAGGGAGAGCTGCCCGGCGACCTCACCCGAGACGACATCCTCGACAACATCACGCTCTACTGGCTGACTAACACGGGGGTCTCCGCGGCCCGTCTCTACTGGGAGAACAAGGCGTCCTTCTTCGACGCCAAGGACATCTCCATCCCGTTTGCCATCAGCGTCTTCCCCGACGAGCTCTACCAGGCCCCACGGAGCTGGGCGGAGCGGGCGTATCCCCACAACCTCATCCACTACAACAAGCTCGACCGAGGCGGCCACTTCGCGGCCTGGGAGCAGCCGCAGCTCTTCTCGGAGGAAATGCGCGAGAGCTTCAGATCGCTGCGGAAATAGCGGAACAGCTCAAGCCGGAACCAGCCCTGCGTCGGAGCTGGTGGGCAGGACGTTCGCCAGCTCACGGCGCGAGCGGATCCCGAGCTTGACGAACACCTTGCGCAGGTGCCATTCGACGGTGCGCGCGCTCAGGAAGAGCCGCGCACCGATCTCGGGGTTGGACAACCCGTCGCGAGCCAGCTGGGCGATCTGCCGCTCCTGCGCGGTCAGCTCATCACGACTCTCAACGGTCCGCTTGCGCACCGTCTCGCCGGTGGCCAGCAGCTCGCGTCGGGCGCGGTCGGCGAACGCCTCGATCCCCATGTCGGTGAACATCCGGTGCGCCGTCCGCAACTGATCGCGGGCGTCCCTGCGCCGGCCTTCGCGGCGCAGCCATTCGCCGTAGAGCAGATGCGCCCGGGCGTGCTCACCGCGTACGCGGGTACGCGCCAGCCGCTCGATCGCCTCCCGGTAGAGATCCTCCGCCGCGTCATCCTCGGTGAGCAGCGCTCGCGACCTGGCCTCGACTGCCAGCGCCCAGTCCGTGCCGCCGGCGCGCGCCATCTCTGAGAGCTGCTCGAGCGCGTCGCGGGCAAGCTGCGGGCGACCGCAGCGTGCCGCCGCCTCGATGAGCTCCGGAAGCACCCAGTTGACCGTCGCATCGAGCCGCTTGGGAGGCTCGAGCAGGTGCAGGGCGGCCCCGAGCGCGCTCTCGTACTGGCCGAGCCCGTTCTGGAGGAGCGCGTTCGCCCACTGGGTGGTGCTCACGCCAATTCCCTCGCCCCGTGGCACCGCCTCGTTGAGCGTCGCCTCGATCAGGGCCGAGAGCTCTGCTTCCCGACCTCGCCAGGCCGCGAGGATCAGCGGGCCGTACGGCGCGAGCTGGCTCCCGGTCGCTTCGGTGGTGATCTTCACCTCGTCGATCAGGGAAGCCGCTGCGCCCAGCTCACCGGCGAAGATCTCCGCGACGATGTTGGCGCTGAGGGCGAGCGGGAGCACGGTCAGGGCGCCGGCCTCACGGACCAGCTCGATCTCACGCGCGGCGAGCTGGTGCCAGGTGGCGTGGTCCCACAGCTCGATCGCCGCCTCTTCGGCGAGCCAAAGCCAGCGGAACCCCCCGGTCGCGGCGATGTCTCCGGTGCGGAACTCGTTTACAGCGCGCTTCAGGAGTGGCGCCGCGGCAGTGTGCCCCTCGGTGATCATCACAGCCAGGCCGTCGAGGAGGAGGTCTGGGGCACGGGGGGAGGGCGCCGGCGGGGCGGCGCGCGCGGCCTCTGCCACCTCCCGAGCGGCGCCGCCGGCGAACCGGCCGGCGAACTGGGCCGCCATCAGTGCCTCCAGGTAGGTCTCGCGCGCGAGGGTCACGTCGAGCGGCTCGAGCTGCTTGGCCGCGCCGAGGAGGAGCGCGGGAGCGTCCCTGCCGCGATTCGACGTGAACGTAATCTCAACGCGCAGCAGGTCCGCCCGGGCGCGCTGCAGCTCGTCCAGCGGTCCCGCGTGTGCGCTGGCCAGGAGGGCGAGCGCGGCCTCAGGCGCGCCGGCCTGGTGCTTGGCCTGCGCGGCAGCGAGCGCTCGTCGCGCGCGGCGCGCCGGGTCGTCCGTCAAGGCCGCCGACCGTTCGAGGAAGGCCGCCGCGGCGGCGAGGCCTCCGCGAGTCTGGGCGCGCCCCGCCGAGTGCTCGAGCTCGGCGGCCACGTCCTCGTCGAGTCCCGTTGCGGCGAGCGCGCGGTGCCAGGCGCGGCGATCCGCGTCGGCCTCGGCGTCGCTCACCTCCGCCAGCGCGTCGTGCACACGCTGCCGGTCGCCGAGCGGCGCCGCCTGGTAAACCGCCGAGCGCACAAGCGGATGGCGGAACCGCACCCGCCCGCCGATCTCGAGCAGGTCCGCAGCCTCGGCAGGGGCAAGAGCGCTCGTCGCGATCCCCAGCTTCTGGGCGGCACGCCAGAGGAGCGTGGGGTCGCCCACTGGCTCGGCCGCCGCAAGCAGCAGCAGGCGCTGGGTTGCATCGGGCAGCGCCTCGACGCGCCGCAGATAGTGGTTCTCGATGTGGCTTGGGAGATCGCCCGCGGCGGGAAGCTCGAAGCCCCCAGCCAGCTCTGCTGCGCTCATGCTCCGCGGCAGCTCCAACAGCGCCAGCGGGTTGCCACGGATCTCCGCGACGATCCGGTTGCGCACGCCGTCGTCGAGTCGGCCCGGGACGGCGCTCGTCAACAGGGTGCGCGCGTCCTGCTCGTCCAGCCCTCCGAGTTGGAGCTCGGGCAGGCCATCGAAGTCGCGCCTGTGGCCAGGCTGGCGAACGGCGAACACGATCGCCACCGACTCCGCCACGAGCCGTCGCCCGACGAATCCGAGGACCTCGCCGGAGGCGGCGTCGAGCCACTGCGCGTCATCTACGAGACAGAGCAGCGGCCGCACTTCGGCAACCGCGGACAGCAGGCTGAGCACCGCGAGCCCGACCAGAAAGCGGTCGGGAGCAGCACCGGACGAGAGACCCAACGCGACGCGCAGGGCGTCCCGCTGAGGCTCCGGGAGACCGTCGAGCCGATCCAGCATTCGCGCGCACAGCTGATGGAGCCCGGCGAACGGCAGCTCCATCTCGGCCTCGACGCCCGCGATCTTCTCGACGCGAAAACCGGAGGCCTGCCGGGAGGCATACCGCAACATGGCCGTCTTTCCGATGCCCGCATCGCCGCGGATAACCACGACGGCGCTCTGGCCCCCCCGCACATTCTCCAGCAGCCCGTCGAGCACTTCGCGTTCGCTGGCTCGGCCCAGGAACCCCCGTGCACGGGTGGACATTTGACTGCAAAGCGTAGACCAGAGTTGCGCCACCGGCGGGTCTCGCCCGCGGCTGCGCCTAGGCCGGGACCAGCCCAGCGTCGGAGCTGGGCAACGCCTTGGCCAGCTCCCGTCGGGAGCGGATCCCCAGCTTCGTGAACACCTTGCGCAGGTGCCACTCCACGGTGCGCGGGCTGAGGAAGAGCCGCGCACCGATCTCCGGGTTCGAGAGGCCGTCGCGGGCGAGCCGCGCGATCTGCTGCTCCTGCGCGGTCAGATCGTCGCGCGTCTCGAGCGTCCGCTTGCGCACCTTCTCGCCCGTCGCCAGCAGCTCGCCGCGGGCGCGCTCGGCGAACGCCTCCATGCCGATCGACGTGAACTGCTCGTGGGCGGCGCGGAGCTGGGCACGCGCATCGACACGACGATTCTCGCGGCGCAACCACTCGCCGTAGAGCAGGTGAGCGCGCGCCAGCTCCGGCCGCAGCCTCGTGCGGCCCAGCCGCTCGATCGCCTCTCGATACAGGCGGTCGGCGATCTTGCCCTCGCTCAGCAGCGCATGTGAACGGGCATGGATGCCGAGGGCCCAATCGGTGGGCGCAACGGCCGTGGCCGCGGCGATGCGCTCGAGAGCCTTGCGCGCTAGCTCCGGCTTGTCGCACCTGGTCGCGGATTCGAGCAGCTCGATCGCCGCCCATACGGAAACGAACAGCTCGGGCGTGTCATCGCTCGCCTCTTGTGCGGCGTCCAGCGCCTCTTCATACCGGCCGAGACCGTTGAGGAGCACCGAGCGCGCCCAGCGCGCGTATTGGACGGCGGTTCCCTGCCCCGCGGCCGTGTATTGCTCGATGGTGGCGCCGATCAGCCCGGAAGCATCGGCCTCGCGGCCCTGAAAGCCGGCGAGCACGAGGGCACCGTATGGCGCGACTTGGGTTCCCGTGGCCTCGGTCACGCTGTCGGCGTCGGCGACCAGCAGCGCCGCCCTGCCGAACTCGCCGCCCAGCACGACAGCTTGCGTCATCACGTTGACGCTGACCGCGAGCACGGTGAGCGCGCCGGCCTCGCGCGCCAGTTGGACCCCGCGCGTAGCAACGGCGAGGCAGGTCTCGTAATCCCACACCATCACCGCGGCTGCCGTCGCGAGCCACCCCCAGCGGAGGACCTCCTCGATCGAGACATCGTTGCCCGCAAAGCCGGTCGCCGCCTGCTCGAGCACCGGCGCTGCCGCGGAGCGGCCGTCCGTCAGGGCCAGCGAAAATCCCTGCAGCAGCAGATCGGACGGACGCGGCCGTTCGGCCGGCCGCCGCGCCGCCAGAGCTTCACGCGAGACCTCGTGCAGGCTTGCGGAGCTCGCAAGCTGCCCGGCGAATAGCGCCGAGCTCCACGCGTCGAGGTACGTCTCGTGTGCGAGTTGCGGGTCGAGCGGCCCGAGCGTCTTCGCAGCTCTGAGGAGCAGCGCCGGAGCGGCGCTGCCGCGACTTTCGGAGTACGAGGCCTCGGCGCGAAGCAGGTCCAGACGAGCGCGCTGGAGCTCGTCCAATGGCCCGACCTCCGCTGTGGCCAGCAGCCCAAGTGCCACGTCGAATATGCCCGCCCCCAAGCTGGCCTGCGCGGCGGCGAGCGCTCTGTCGACTCGCCGCGCCGGGTCGCCGGTGAGCGCGACCGCTCGTTGAAGGAATGCGGCCGCGGCGGCGAGGCCGCCGCGTGCTTGCGCCCGACCGGCCGACAGCTCCAATTCCAGCGCGGTGTCCTCATCTGGGCCAGCCGCCGCGGCAGCCAGATGCCACGCACGACGGTCCGGATCGATGTCCCGATTGGTCGCCTCCGCCAACGCCAGATGCGCCGCTCGGCGCTGAGGCGTATCCGCGGACCGGTACACCGCTGAGCGCACCAACGGATGACGGAAAGTCACGCGCTCTCCGATCGCCAGCAACCCCTCCGTTGCGGCGTCAACCGCCGAGTCCGAAATCCCGAGTCGCTCGGACGCGCGCAACAAGAGGAGCGGATCGCCGATCGGCTCGGCCGCCGCGACGAGCAACAGACGCCGCGTTTCCTCGGGGAGCGTCTGGACCCGTCGTATGTAGCTCTCCTCGATCCGCCCTGAGAGGGCATGCGCCTCGAGCATCCCGAACCCGCCGGCCAACTGTGTGGCCGTCAGCCCTCGCGGCAGCTCGAGCAACGCCAGCGGATTGCCGCGTGTCTCCGCGACGATCCGGTCGCGGACTCGCTCATCCAACATGAACCGGACCGCGGAGCCCAGGAGCGCGCGGGCGTCGCCGTTGCGCAGGCCGTGCACCTCCAGCTCGGGCAGATGCTGAAGCTCCTCGCCGGGTTCGCGCGCTGCGAACACGATCCCTACCGGCTCCGCCAGCAGGCGACGCGCGACGAAGGCCAGCGTCAGCGCGGAGGCCTGATCGAGCCACTGCGCGTCATCGACGACACATAGGAGCGGCTGCTCCTCCGCCACTTCCGAGAACAGGCTCAGCACCGCCAACCCGACGAGGAACCGATCCGGCGCGGCACCCGCGCTCACCCCGAAGACGATCTCGAGCGCTTGACGCTGCGGAGGCGGAAGCCTCTGGAGCCGATCGAGCAGCGGCGCGCACAGCTGGTGCAGGCCGGCGAAGGCCAGCTCCATCTCGGACTCCACTCCCGCCGCCCGCACGACGGTCAGATCCGACGCCGACTCGACCAGGTACTCGAGTAGCGCCGTCTTCCCGATCCCGGCCTCGCCGCGCAGAACCAACGACTGACTCTCGCCCTGCCGGATGTCCCGGACCAACCCGTCCAACAGAGCGCACTCCCCGGCCCGCCCGCGCAAGGTAGTGCCCCGCCCCGGTCCGGGAAAACGGTTCTGCATGGGCAGCCAGGCATGGTATGACTGCGCGCCACGCCTGGCAAGCCACCGCGAAGTGCGGACCCCCGCAGGCCGGCCGCCGTCCTCCTGCCAGCGCGAGCGGATCGTCAGGTGACGCGAAACACCTGGTACTCGACGACCGGGCCGGGATGCAGCCGTCCGCGGGCAACGAACAGCGTCCGGTTCACCCACTCGTAGCGCGGGTCGCCGGTCTCCAGTCGCGGACTGGTGCGGAAGTACTGCTCGTCCCAGTCACTGGAGCGCTCCCCGGCGTTGGCTGCCAGCGCGGCCTCCGTGTATTCGATGACGCCGAAGTACTGGACGTAGATGTGCGCTCCGTCGGGTGTGTGGAGAGTTAGCCGGACATCCAGGCGCCCGTAACCGTCCGGGCCGACGAGGACCCAGTCGGCACCTCCCGTCCCGACGGTGCCGCGGATCCGTTCTCCCGTTACCTCGCCTGACAGGACCTCGCGAATGCGACGGGTGCCGAACGGCCCGTCGCCGACGGGCACCGCTTCCTCGAGCGCCGCGGTGAAGCTGAACTCGTACACCAGCTCCATCGTCGCGCGAGTCTACGGTCCGCTCGAGCGGCCGAGGCGCCGGCGCGCGGCCGGGACCTTGGGGAAAGTCCTAGAGGCGCGAGCACGCGACCAAGCGGCTGCGGCTCCCCGGCGAGATCACCCCGTTCGGATGATGCCTGCAGGGAGGGTGGGCTCCTAGGGTGATCTGAGTTGCCTGTCGCAAATGTCAGCGCGGCGGAGTTCGGCGAGCTGTTCCGAGCGCTCAGTAACTGGGGTCGCTGGGGACCGGACGACGAGACGGGTGCGCTCCATCACCTAACGCCTGAGCGCCGCGCGGCGGCCGCGCGGCTGGTGCGCGATGGCATCAGCATTACCTTGAGTTTGCCGCTGAACACGCATGCTGCGGTCAACAACCCCAAGCCGGCCGATCACCACATGACCGAGTTGCGTCCGCGCGACACCGCGTCGCGGTCGCTGCACTTCAGCAAGGACTACATCGGGCTCGACTACCACAACGACGGTCACACACATATCGACGCGTTGTGCCACGTCGCATACGAGGGCTCTCTGTACAACGGCAAGCCAGCCGACACGGTGACCGACGAGGGAGCGGAGGTCAACACGATCGAGGTGCTCAAGGACGGGCTCGTCGGGCGCGGAGTGCTGCTG
>JBKPDA010000088.1:0-13761 GCA_046727635.1 Actinomycetota bacterium
GCGCCCCGGGCCACCCGCGTCCCCCCCCGGGGGTGGCGGCGTGCCCCCGCCCCCCCCCCCCGGGCCCACGCCTCGTTCTGGGGCCGAAAACCCCTAGTCGGTTGCCCCGGCCACCGGCGGAGCCGTCGGGTCCTCGGTCTCGCCGCCCGGGTGCTCGCGCGCCACGTAGTCCTCTGCCTGCATCGGGTTGTCCTTGGAGCGCTCCACCACCTGGAGCAGCGACGACATCGTCGCCACCTCCTCCACCTGCTCCTTGAGGAACCACGAGAGGAACTGCTCGCTGGTGAGGTCTCCCTCCTCGCGGGCGATCGTCGCCAGCCGCTCGATCTGGCTTGTCACCGTGCGCTCCTGCTCGAGGGCTTGGCGCACCGGCTCGACGATGCCGTCGAAAGAGGACTTCGGCGCCGCGATGCCGGGGATCGCCACGTCGGCGTCCGCGTCGAGCAGGTACTGCACCCTCATCATCGCGTGGTCGCGCTCCTCGAGCGCCTGCGCGTAGAAGAGCGCTGCCAGCCGCGGCAGCGTCAGGGCGTCGTAGTGCACGGCTATCGCCACGTACTGCTGGTGCGCGGCGTACTCGTTGCCGATCTGCTCGTTCAGGGCCTGCACGAAGCGCTCGGCGGGCATGGGACCTCCTTAGGGTTGGCGCGACCGGCAAATCTACCGACAGCGACCAATACCATCCCGTCGATGCAGCTCGACGGCCGGCGCGTATTGCTCACCGGGGCATCCGGTGGGATAGGGAACGCGATTGCTCGCGCGCTTTACGGCGCAGGCGCGGCCGTGGTCCTGAGCGGACGCCGCGCGGACGCTCTCGAGGGCATCCGGGCCGAGCTCGGCGACCGAGCCGAGGTCGTCGTGGCCGACCTGGCCAGCTCCGACGACGTAACTGCGCTGCTCGAGGGCGCGGGCCAGGTGGACGTGCTCGTGGCCAACGCCGCGCTGCCGGCCAGCGGCTGGCTCGACAGCTTCACGCCGGAGGAGATAGACCGTGCCATTGACGTGAACCTGCGCGCCCCGATCCAGCTCGCCCACGCGCTCGTTCCCTCGATGGTCGAGCGCGGCTTTGGCCACCTCGTGTTCCTCTCGTCGATGTCGGGCAAGATCGCGAGCGGCGGCGGCTCGGTGTACTCGGCTACGAAGTTCGGCCTGCGCGGCTTCGCCTCTGCCCTTCGTGACGAGCTGCACGGCCAGGGCGTCGGCGTCACCACGGTCTTTCCGGGCTTCATCAGCGACGCTGGCATGTTCGCCGAGACGGGCACGAAGCTCCCCACCGGGGTATCCACGCGATCGCCCGACCAGGTGGCGGCGGCCGTGCTCCAGGGCATCGAGCGCGACAAGGGCGAGATCGACGTCGCGCCGCTGTTCATGAAGTCGAGTGCCTGGCTGGCGGGCATCTCGCCGTCTGCCGTGAACGCGATGGCCCGGCGCCTGGGTTCGCGCAGCGTGGCGGCCGAGCTCGGCGAGAAACAGCGCCATAAGCGGCGTTAGATAGCCGGCGAAAACCGAGCTCTCCAAGGACGCAGGGTCGACGCGGTACGAGTAGTACCGCGAGACCCGAGGACGCTGGAGAGCGAAGGTTTGCAGCCGGCTAGCCGACGCCGAGCGCGGCTCGTACGATGCGCCGCTGCTCCGCCCGGTGCGCCGCGGGGTAGCCCTCGCCCGGGCTCGCGCGGAACTCGCGTCCGATGTACTGGTACTCCACGCCCTCGGGCATCACGTCGTCGAGGAAGCGCAGCTTCATGAACGCGCGGGCGCCCATGTTCTTCGGCTCCTCCTGCACCCACACGACCTCGCGCAGCGACGGGTAGCTCTCGATCAGCGCTCGCAGCTCGTTCGCGGCGAACGGGTACAGCAGCTCCACGCGGCCGATCGCCACGTTGTCGGCCGTTGCGCGCTCCTCGCTGCCCGCCAGGTCGTAGTAGATCTTGCCGGTGCAGAGCACCAGCCGCGTGACCTTCTCGCGCGGGCCAGGCGGTGCCGGGTCGTCGATGACCGGGTGGAAGACGTCGTCGCTCAGGTCCTCGAGCCGCGACGAGGCGGCGGGCAGGCGCAGCAGGCTCTTCGGCGTCATCACCACGAGCGGACGCGGCTTCGGCACCAGCGCCTGGCGGCGGAGCAGATGGAAGTACTGGGCGGGCGTGGTGCAGTTGGCCACGCGGATGTTGCCCTCGGCGGCAAGCTGCAGGAAGCGCTCGAGGCGGCCGCTCGAATGCTCGGGGCCCGAGCCCTCGTAGCCGTGCGGCAGGAGCAGCGTTAGCCGGCTGGTCTGGCCCCACTTGGCAAGACCGGACACCAGGAACTGGTCCACCACCACCTGGCCGCTGTTCACGAAGTCGCCGAACTGCGCCTCCCACAGAACGAGCGCCTCGGGCGCCTGCGCGCTGTAGCCGTACTCGAAGCCGAGGCAGGCGGCCTCCGACAGCGGGCTGTTGTGCAGCTCGAACGGCGCCGTGGCGCCGGTCAGGCTCTGGATCGGCGTGTGGCGCGTGCCGGTCTCCGAGTCGTGGAACACGAGGTGGCGCTGGCTGAACGTGCCACGCTCCACGTCCTGGCCGGTGAGGCGGATCGGCACGCCCTGCTGCAGAAGCGAGGCCCACGCCAGCTCCTCGGCCTGCGCCCACTCGATCGTGCCGTCGTCGAGCGCGGTACGGCGCTTCTCGAGTTGCGGCTTCAGCTTGCGATGGAGGTGGAAGCCCTCTGGCAGCCGCAGCAGCTGCTCGTTGAGCGAGCGCAGGACGTCGGCCGGCACCGGCGTCTGCGGCTCGGCGCTCGCGGTGCGGTCGAGCTGGTGCTCGCCCGTGTCGTGCGCCGAGGGCTGGGCCATCGACGCCTTCAGCTCGGCGTGGGCGTCGGCCAGCGCCTGGTACGCGGAGGCGGCCATGGCGTCGGCGTCCTCCTTCGTCACCACACCGGCCTCGATCAGCTTGTCCGCGTAGAGCTGGCGCACCGGCGGGTGGGTCTTGATCTTCGCGTACATGAGCGGCTGGGTGTACGCGGGCTCGTCGGTCTCGTTGTGGCCGAAGCGGCGGTAGCCGATCAGGTCGATCAGCGCGTCGCGACCGAAGCGCTCGCGGAAGGCCATGGCCAGCCGGACGGCGGCGATGCAGGCCTCCACGTCGTCGGCGTTCACGTGGATGATCGGCACGTCGAAGCCCTTGGCGAGATCCGACGCATAGCGGGTGGAGCGGGCCTCGTCCGGATTCGTGGTAAAGCCCAGCTGGTTGTCCGTGATGATGTGGAGCGTGCCGCCGGTGGTGTATCCGGCGAGCGCCTGCAGGTTCAGCGTCTCGGACACAACGCCTTGGGCCGGGAACGCGGCGTCGCCGTGGATCAGCACCGGCACCACCACGGTCGGGTCGTGGTGCGGCTCGCGGCTCTTGCGGCTCGTCTGGTCGGCGCGCGCGCGGCCCTCCACGACCGGGTCCACGATCTCGAGGTGGCTCGGGTTCGGCGACAGCGAGACCGTGATCGCCTTCCCGTTCTCGACCTTGAAGGTGCCGGACGCGCCGTGGTGGTACTTCACGTCGCCCGTGCCGCCCTCGGGCATGGCCGTGTCGGCCTCCAGGTTCTGCTCGCCCTCGAACTCCACGAGGATCGTCTCGTACGGCCGCCCGACGGTGTGGGCGAGCACGTTGAGCCGGCCGCGGTGCGCCATGCCCAGCAGCACCTCGCGCGCCCCGGCGCCGAGGGAACGGCGCATCACCTCGTCGAGCATCGGCACCAGCACGTCCAAGCCCTCGATCGAGAACTGCTTCTTGCCGAGGAACGCCTTGTGCAGAAAGCTCTCGAGCGCCTCCACCTGCGAGAGCCGCTCGAGCAGCGCCTGCTGGTGCTCCGGGGTCAGCGGCTCGCGGTGCGCGCCCGACTCGATCGCCTGCCGCAGCCACACGCGCTGGCGGTGGTCGGAGATGTGCTCGATCTCGTAGGCGATCGTGCCGCAGTAGGTCTCCTGAAGGTGCGGGAGCGCGTCGGCGAAGGTCTCGCCCGGTACCGCCACGCGCAGCACCGACGCGGGGATCGCGCGCATCAGCTCGGGCGTAAGGTTCACGGTGGCTGGGTCGAGCGCGGGATCGCCCGCCGGCTCGGAGCCGAGCGGGTCGAGCCGCGCGGCCAGGTGGCCGTGCATGCGGTGCGCCTTGACGATTGAGGTGGCCGCCTGCACCGCCTGGAGCAGCGACTCGTCCGGGACGCCCTCCACCTCCGGAGTGACCACCGACGGCGCGGGCTCATCGGCGGTGACCGGCCCGGCGCCGTCGCGCGGTGCGGCGTCCACCGACACGCCCAGCGTGCCGAAGATCTGCTCGTAGAAGCCGTCCTCGCCCTGCAGCAGCTGGTCGATTCGCCGCAGGAACGCGCCCGACTCGGCGCCCTGGATCACACGGTGGTCGTAGGTGCTCGTCATCGTCATCACCTTCGAGACGGCGAGCTCCCTCAGCTTCGCCGGGTCGACCGAGCCGAGGCCGGGCGGGTAGCCGATCGCCCCGGTCGCCACGATCGTGCCCTGCCCCGGCATCAGCCTGGGCACCGACGCCACCGTGCCGATGCCGCCCGGATTGGTGAGCGTGATGTTCGCGCCCTGGTAGGCCTCCGGCGGGAGCGTGTTGTCGCGGGCGCCGGCCACCGCCTCGTCGTAGCGCGCGGCGAAGGTGGGGAAGTCGAGCTCGTCGGCCTGCTTGATCACCGGCACCACCAGCGAGCGGGAGCCGTCCTTGCGCTCCACGTCCACCGCCAGGCCGAGGCTCACGCCGTCAGGCGTGACCCGCAGCGGCGTGCCGTCCTGCTCCGCGTACGCGTGTGACATCACCGGCATGTCGCGCGTGGCCTCCACGATCGCCCAGGCGATCAGGTGCGTGAACGACAGCTTCTTGCCCGCGTCCTTGAGCACGCGGCGGCGGGCGTCGAGCGTGTCCACCGGCAGGGTGCGGAAGCTCGTGGCCGTGGGGATCGAGCGGCTCTCGTTCATGAAGCGCACGAGCGTGGCCGCGGGGCCGCGGATGGGCTTGGCCGTCGGCTCAGCCGCCGCCGCCACGCCGTTCCCATGGATCGCGGCCGTAACGTCTTCCTTGGTTACGCGCCCGCGCGGGCCGCTCCCCTTCAGGGCGGCGACATCGATCCCGTGAGCGCTGGCCATGCGGGCAGCTACCGGTGTGGCGTTGTCGGCACCGTTGCCGGCTGCGACCGGCGCGGCCTGTGGAGCGGCGGGCTCTGCAGGCGGCGCCGCGACAGCCGCGCCTGCTCCGGCTGCGATCCGGCACAGCACAGTCCCCGTCGGCACCGTCTCGTCAGCCTGCACGAGGATCTCCGCGAGCGTGCCGGCCACGGGGGAGGGCATCCTGGCGTCCACCTTGTCGGTGGAGATCTCAACCAGCTCCTCTTCCAACGCCACCGGATCGCCCACCTGCTTGAGCCACTCGAGCACCGTGCCTTCAGTGACCGAATCGCCCATCTGCGGAAACGGCACATCGACGAGTTCCTCGGGGGCGGGGGGCGCCGCGGGCGCGGCGCCATTGCCGCCGATCTCGATCACCCCGAGCACAGTGCCCACGGGCACGGTCTCGTCCGGCTGGACGAGGATCTTCGTCAGCGTTCCGGCGGCCGGGGCGGACACCTCCGCGTCGACCTTGTCAGTCGAGACGTCTAGAAGCGCCTCGTCCTGCTCGACGGAATCCCCTACCTGCTTGCGCCACTCGAGGATCGTGCCCTCGGTCACCGACTCGCCCATTTGGGGCATGGTGATCTCGACGGTGGTTTGTGTAGCCATCTGGCTCGGCTCTGAAGGGTAGACAACGCGGGGCGGCCGCTGTGCGAGTCCGTGAGAAGCTTCGCGAATGATGGACACGACCCTGCGTCGGCGCAAGCACTGGGGTTGGGGATTCGAGGATCAGCAGCCCTCGCTCGAGCAGCTTCGCGAGGCCGGCGCGGGCATCCGAGCGCACCTCGGCTTCGAGCCGGAGGACGTAGAGGAGCCGGTTCCGCTCGACGCGATCGAGCTGCCGTCGCCGCGCATCGCCGCGCCCGAGTCGCTCGCGCCGCTCTGCTCCAGCGACACCTACGAGCGCGCCTCGCATGCCTACGGCCGCTCCTACCGCGACATCGTGCGCGCCTTCGGCGGCCGCTTCGACCATCCCCCGGACGTCGTGGCCCACCCGGCCGACGAGGACGACCTGCGGCGGCTGCTCGAGTGGTGCGAGGAGGCCGGCGCGGCGGCGATCCCCTATGGCGGCGGCACAAGCGTCGTGGGCGGCGTCGAGCCGGACGTGGGCGAGCGCCCCGCGGTGACCATCGACCTCGGGCGGCTCGACCGCGTGCTCGAGGTGGACACCACATCGCGCGCGGCGCTGATCCAGGCGGGCGCCACCGGACCCCTGCTCGAGGATCAGCTGCGCGGCGAAGGCCTCACGCTGCGGCACTTCCCGCAGTCGTTCGAATACTCCACGCTGGGCGGCTGGATCGCCACGCGGGCGGGCGGCCACTTCGCCACGCTCTACACGCACATCGACGACCTCGTGGAGTCCGTGCGGGCGCTCACGCCGCGGGGCGTGTGGGAGAGCCGGCGGCTGCCCGGCTCGGGCGCCGGTCCCAGCCCGGACCGGATGCTGATCGGCTCCGAGGGCATCCTGGGGGTGATCACCGAGGCCTGGGTCCGAGTGCAAGCGCGGCCCACGTTCCGCGCATCGGTGGGGGTGCACTTCGACGGCTTCGAGCAGGGAGCGCAGGCCGTGCGAGCGCTGTCGCAGTCGGGCCTATATCCCGCTGGCTGCCGGCTGCTCGACCCCGGCGAGGCAGCGATCACCGGCTCGGCGCCCGACGGCAAGGCGCTGCTCGTGCTGGCGTTCGAGTCGGCCGACCATCCGCTCGAGCCCTGGATGAACCGGGCGCTCGAGTGCTGCGGCGACCACCGCGGCACACCCGCCGAGCCGCCGAAGTACAGGCGCGCCGGTGAGGAGGGCGAGCGCGGCGCGGGAGTGGACGCCTGGCGCAGCGCGTTCGTCCAGGCGCCCTACCTGCGCGACACGATGATCGGCGCGGGCGTCCTGTCCGAGACCTTCGAGACCGCGATGACGTGGGATCGGCTGGGCCACTTCGTCGAGTCCGTGGGGCAGCGGGCGCGCGAGGCGCTGCACGAGGTTTACGGCGCCGGCAGCGTCACCTGCCGCTTCACCCACGTCTACCCCGACGGCGCGGCGCCCTACTTCACGCTGCTGGCGCCGGCCCACCGCGGCTCGGAGCTCGAGCAGTGGGACGACGTCAAGGCCGCCGCGTCCGAGGCCGTGATCGCCGCCGGCGGCACGATCACGCACCACCACGCCGTGGGGCGCGACCACCGTCCCTGGTACGACCGCCAGCGACCCGATCCATTCGCCGATGCCTTGCGCGCCGCGAAGAGCGCGGTGGACCCGGCCGGCATCCTCAACCCGGGCGTGCTGGTGGACCCGGCGTGAGCCCGGAGGAGCGCGAGCGCAAGCGCAACCTGCCCCGGGCGGACCGGGTGATGCCGGGCCTGTGGCGGCTGCGCCTGCCGATCGTGGGCTGGCCCGGCGTGCCGCACGTGAACGCCTACGCGATCGCGGCGGGCAGCGGCGTGGTGCTGGTGGACACCGGCCTGGCCCAGCCTGGCGGCCTCGGGCGGCTCGAGCAGGCGCTCGACCAGGCCGGTCTCAAGGTCGAGCACGTACGGCTGCTGGTGATCACCCACGCCCACTCGGACCACTACGGACTGGCCGCGCCGATCATCGAGGCGGCCGGCTGCGAGCTGTGGATGCATCCGAACCACGAGCACATGACGCGCGCGGTGACCGACCCCAAGCGCGCGTTCGAGCGCCGCATCGAGGTGGCGCGCCAGAGCGGGGTGCCCGAGCAGGCGCTGCGCGACTACCAGGCGGCGCGCAAGGACGACGGCCCGGGCATCGTCGCGATCGTCGAGCCCAGCCGCCACCTGCTGAACGGCGTGGTGGTGGACACCGACCTCGGCCCCTGGGACGTCTACGAGACTCCCGGGCACGCCCCGTCGCACGTGGTGTTCCACCAACGCGACCGCGATCTGCTCATCTCGGGCGACCACCTACTGGGGCGCGTCTCGCTCTTCTACGACTACGGCTGGACGCCGGATCCGGCCGGCGAGTTCCTCTCGAGCCTGGACGTGGTGGATGCGCTCGATGCGCGCCTATGCGTGTCGGGGCACGGCCGGCCGTTCCTCGACGTTCGCGGTCACGTCGAGGCCAACCGCACGGCGGTGATGGAACGGATCGACCGGGTTCGCGCGGCGATGGCGGAAGAGCGACGCACCCCGTTCGAGATCGTGCCGGCGCTGATGGGCGAGGACAACCTCACGCCGATGATGGTCAGCTGGGGGCTCGCCGAGGTGCTCTCGTACCTCCGCTATCTGGAGCGGCGCGGAGAGGTCGAGAAGGTGGACAGCGAACCAGAGCGCTACGCGCTTGCGTAAGCCGCGCTGATGACATAGGTGTTGTGTCTGCAAGGCCGCTTCACGGCCGAACCCTCCAGCCGATGTGTCAAGACGCCCGCCCTCCCCGGCGGGCGTTTTGGTCTCTATGCGAGAGCCGAGCGCACCCCTGGCACCACCTCGCCGGCGAGTCGCTCCACCTGCTCCACGCTCTCGGCCGGCAGCATGAACGTGGTCACGCTCAGCTCGTCGGTCCAGCGCACGAGCGTCTCGATCCAGAGCTCCGGCGGCCCGTCGAGAGGACCCTCGCCGCGTTCGCCGTCGGTCACGAGTCCGCTCACGTTGTAGAGGCCGCGGACATCAACCGGGTCGCGGCCCGCCTTCTCGGCCGCGGCATCCACCAGCTTGCGCGCCTCCACGAGCTCCTCGGGCGGCATGCCGCCGAGCGAGGGGATCCAGCCGTCCGCCAAGCGGCCTGTCAGGCGCAGCATGCGCGGGCGATAGGCGCCGACCCAGATCTCGATCGGGTGTGCCGGCGGCGGCCCAGGGTGAAAGCCCTTCACCAGGTAGTGCTCGCCCTCGAAGTCCACCGTGCGCTCGCCGCTCCAGCACGCGCGGAGGATCGCGATCGCCTCCACGAGCGCGTCCACGCTCTCGCCGGGGCTGAGCTTCGGGCCGCCCATCGCCTCGATCGCCGGCCAGAACGCGCCCGCACCCAGACCGAGCTCGAAGCGCCCGCCGCTCATCACGTCGAGCGACGCGGCCTGCGTGGCCATCAGCGCGGGCGGGCGGAGCGGCAGGTTCGCCACCTCCGGGAAGAAGCGCAGCCGCTCGGTGCGGGCCATCAGGTTGGCGATCAGCAGCCAGCTGTCGAGGAACCGGTACTGATACGGGTGGTCCTGGATGCCGATCAGGTCGATGCCGCCCGCTTCGGCCGCCCGCGCCAGCTCGAGCGTGTCCTGGAACGATGCCGCCGACGGGTTGACGAAGAGACCGAACTCGACGCGGGCGGCCACGGTCTACACCGGGGCGAGCATCCTGTCCCAGGGCCGGGCGCTGCGTAGCGCCGCGAGGATCGCCCGCGTGGCCGTAGAGCGGTTGAGCGTGTAGAAGTGGATGCCCGGGGCGCCGCGTGCGAGCAGGTCGGCGCACTGGAACGTCGCATAGGCCACGCCCAGCTCGCCCAGGGCGTTCGGAACGTCCGCGCGCGCCGCCAGCTCGCGCTCGAACTCCGCTGGGATGGTCGCTCCGCACATCTCGGTGATGCGCTTGATCTGGCTGAAGTTCGTCACCGGCATGATCCCGGGGATGATCGGCACGGTGATGCCGGCTGCGCGCGCCTCCTCGACGAAGTCGAAGTAGAGCTCGTTGTCGTAGAAGAGCTGGGTGATCAGGAAGCCGACCCCGGAGCCCACCTTCTCCTTGAGGAACTTGATGTCGCTGGCCATGTCGGGCGCCTCGGGGTGCACCTCCGGGAAGCAGGCCGCGCCGATCGCGAAGTCGTAGTTCTCGGCGATCAGCTTGGCCAGCTCGGTGGAGTAGCGCAGGCCGCCGGGGTGGGGCTTCCACTCGGTCTCACCTCGCGGCGCGTCGCCGCGCAGCGCCAGCACGTTCTCGATGCCGGCGTCGCGCATCTGGTCGAGGATCTCGCGCAGCCGCTCCACCGGCTCGCCCACGCAGCTCAGGTGCGCCATCGCCTCCACCGACAGCTCCTGCTTTATCCACTTGGTGATCTCCACGGTGCGGTCGCGGGTGGCACCGGCGGCGCCGTAGGTCACCGAGACATACGCCGGCTGGTCCTCCTTGAGGTCGTAGAGCGTCTGCTTGAGCTGCTCCATGCCCTCATCGGTCTTCGGTGGGAAGAACTCGAAGGAGAAGACGGGGCGGCGTTCGTCAAGTATCCGGTCGATCCGCATTTGGTCGCCAAAAGCCTAGGTCATGCCCTGGCGGGTCGGCGCCTGTATGTCCAACCCGGTGGCAACGGTGACCTGCCCGTTCACTTCGTATTGCACGTCGACAGAGTCGTTCCTGCGGTACGAGCCGGCGATCGAGAGGAACATCATCAGCCAGCGCCAGAAGCCGAGCTTGCCCTCCTTCGCCAGCGGCTTAGTGAAGGCGAGATGGCCCTTGATCAGCTCGTAGTCCACGCCCTCGGTTTGGCGTACGCCGTTCACGAAAACGCCGAGTGGTGGGTCGGCTCCAGGCGGCAGCTTCACGAGCCAGCGGTCCTCCATGGGCCGTTTATAGCTCCATGGCTTGACGCGCGGCGGCCGGGGCGTTGTACTGAACACAGGGCTCGCCCCCTCCGGCTCGATGTTCCGTTTGCTCGTAGTCCTCACATCGCTGGTCCTGTCGGCGCAGGGCGCCTTCGAGCTCGAGGTGCGCCAAGACCGCCTCGGCCTGCTGCTCGTGGCCGTCTCGGTGCTGGTGGCGGGGCTGGGCGCCGCGGCCGACCCCTACGCCAAGGAGCTCGAGCGCAGGGGTAGGCGCCGCGGCCGCTAGCTCGCGACCGTCCGCCGCAGCGCCTCGTAGGCGGACTCGCCCTCGCGCTGCTCGATCAGCTCCCGCCTTAGCCGTCCGGTGTAGCTCTCCACCGAGCCGTCCCCGCGCACGTCGATGCCGGCGCGCAGCCGTCGCGGCCCCGCCAGCTCCACCCTCGCCGCCACCTGCTGCACCGGGTCGAACTTGCGGAACAGCTTCGTGTCCACCGTGCGTGCGTTCGCGCCGTCGGAGAGCTCGCGCGCCTGCGCTTCCACCGCGTCGAGCGCCTCGGCCAACGCGCGGAAGCGCTCGCGACGAACCTTTCCGCCCTCGCGGATCGTGACCTTGTAAGCGCCGCCACCCAGAGTTCGAAACCCTAGGGGATGACGCCTGAGGTGCTGCAGAGCTGCCTGGACTGGCTCAGCCGCCGATAGCGCTCATCGTGCGTGGCGGCTGGCGGAATCCCGGCTCACCCACGTGGTGCTTCAGCTCCTTGCGCCAGACGGCGTCGCGCACGATCTTCTCGAGCTCGGCGTCGGACGCGCCCGTCCGGAGCGGCTCGCGCAGGTCCGTCTCGTGCAGCGAGAAGAGGCAGGTGCGCAGCTTGCCCTCCGCCGTCAGGCGGATGCGGTTGCAGTCGGCGCAGAACGGCTCGGACACCGGATTGATGAAGCCGATCTCGCCCTTGCCGTCGGCGAAGCGGAACACGCGCGCGGTGGCCGACGGCTCGCGCGGCAGCTCCTCCAGCGGATAGACCGCGCTGATGATCTGACGCAGCTCCTCGCCGGTGAGCACGGCATCCGGCGTCCACGCGTGGTCGCCGTCGAGCGGCATGAACTCGATGAAGCGCACCTGGAAGGCGGTGGAGCGGGCGAACTCCGCGAACGGGATCGCCTCCTCCTCGGTGAAACCGCGCATCGCCACCGCGTTTACCTTGATCGGGTGCACCTCCGGGTGCTGGGCCAGCGCGTCGAGGCCACGCAGCACCTGCGGGAGGGAGTCGCGGCGGGTGATCTGGAAGAAGCGGTCGCGCTGCAGGGAGTCGATCGACACGTTCACGCGCTGGATGCCCGCGTCCACGAGCGCGGCGGCGTCGCGCTCGAGCAGGTAGCCGTTCGTGGTGAGCGAGAGGTCGTGCAGTCCCTCGATCGCCGACAGCATCGCCACGAGCCGCGGGAACTCGCGCCTCACGAGCGGCTCGCCGCCGGTTAGCCGGACGTCCTCGACGCCCATCGCCACCAGCAGCCGCACCAGGCGCTCGATCTCCTCGAAGGTGAGCACCTCGGAGCGGTCGAGCCACGGCAGCCCGTCGGCCGGCATGCAGTACTGGCAGCGGAAATTACAGCGGTCGGTGACCGAAACGCGGAGATCTTGGATCCGGCGTTCGTGGCCGTCGAAGAGCGGCTCGAGCGTCATACGTGGAGGGTAGCCATTATGAGGTCACAGGTCACAAATCACAGGTCACAGGAGGAGTGCCATGCGGGTTAGCGTGGTGGGCGGCGGTTTGATGGGTTCCGGCATCGCCGAGGTATGTGCGCGGGCCGGGCTGCACGTGACCGTCGTGGAGGCCGACGACGATCGCGCGGAACACGCCCGGCTGGCCGTGGAGCGCTCGCTGGGGCGCGCGATGTCCGCCGGCAAGCTGCCCGACGCGGAGCGCCGCCAGGCGCTCGACCGGCTCGTCTATACGTCGGAGCTCGACGACGTGGAGGGGTCGGACATCGCCATCGAGGCGATCATCGAGTCCGAGCCCGCCAAGCGCGACCTCTTCCGGGCGCTCGACCGGCTGCTGCCCGACGCGGACTTCCTCGCAAGCAACACCTCCTCGGTGCCGATCATGAAGCTGGCCGCCGGCACCTCCCGGCCCGAGCGAGTGATCGGCCTGCACTTCTTCAACCCCGTGCCGGTGCTGAAGCTCGTGGAGGTGGTGCGCTCGATCATGACCTCGGAGGAGACTCTGGTCCGCGCCCGCCGCTTCGCTGAGGAGCGCCTCGGCAAGAACTGCATCGACTCGCAGGACCGCGCCGGGTTCATCGTGAACGCGCTGCTGATCCCGTACATCCTGTCGGCGATCAACATGTTCGAGTCGGGCTTCGCCTCCAAGGAGGACATCGACCGCGGCATGGTGCTCGGCTGCGCGCACCCGATGGGCCCGCTGGCGCTGGCCGACCTGATCGGCCTCGACACGCTCCAGGCGGTGGCGGGCGCCCTCTACGAGGAGTTCCGTGACCCGTCGGCGGTCGCGCCCGCTCTGCTCAACCGCATGGTCGAGGCCGGGCTGCTCGGCCGCAAGTCCGGCCGCGGCTTCTACGATTACACGCGCTAGCGCTGCTCCATCGGCACCCAGTCGCGCTCGCGCTCGCCGGTGTAGACCTGCCGCGGCCGCGCGATCTTCGTCTCCGGGTCCTTGACCATCTCGAGCCACTGGGCGACCCAGCCCGATGTGCGCGGAATGGCGAACATCACCGTAAACATGTCGGTGGGCAGCCCCAGCGCCTCGTAGATCAGGCCTGAGTAGAAGTCGACGTTGGGGTAGAGCTTTCGCTCGATGAAATATGGATCGGACAGGGCGGCTTCTTCGAGCTGGAGCGCGATGTCGAGCAGCGAGTCCTTGACGCCGAGTCGAGCGAGGGTGCGATCGCACGCCGCCTTGATGATCTTCGCCCGCGGGTCGTAGTTCTTGTAGACGCGGTGGCCGAAGCCCATCAGCCGCTCCTCGCGACTCTTCACGCCCTCGAGGAAGTCCGGGATGTTGTCGGTGGAGCCGATGCGATCGAGCATGCGGAGCACGGCTTCGTTGGCGCCGCCGTGGAGCGGTCCGTACAGCGCGGCCACGCCGGCGGCCACTGCCGAGTACGGGTCGACCTCTGACG
>JBKPDA010000089.1:0-12931 GCA_046727635.1 Actinomycetota bacterium
CCCAGCGGTTCTTGCGGATCGTCTCACCGAGGCCGATCTGCACAGCCCCTTCCGCACCCGTCGTGCCGATGAACACCCGATAGGGGGAGTAGCGATCGCGCCCTCGCGGCCACCGGTACGACTCGCCCTTCCGCTCGCGCATGACGCGCCAATCCTCTGGGAGGGCCGCAGATTCGTCGCGAGCTACATCGCCAGCTTCCTCGAACCCCTCGTCGCCGCCAACGTAGTTGATGGTTGGACTGTCGAAGCCTGCCCGCGAGAGCTGGCTCAGTAGTGGGCCGAGCTCCCGATCTGGAACAAGCCGCACTGTGACGGAGAATGGGGACATCGACCGCCGATTCTACAGTGCCAACGTAGGAAAACATTACTACGTAAAACCACGTTATCCCGAAGTCTGCTAGTGTCCGCCACGCGCCGGGACCCACCACCGACAGCGTCGGGCTCACCAAGCTCCTCGACAGTCACTCGGGTCTTGAGCGCACCAGGAGGACTCAATCGAGTTCTCCGTCCCTGAGAAGAGAGTTGGGACCACCAGTGTTTGCCACGATTCGACGCTACGAGTCAGTCGACCAGAGCCGCACCAGCGAACTCGTCAAGAGGGCCGACGAGAGCCTCGTCCCCAAACTGAGCGAGTTGCCAGGCTTCGGCGGCTACTCCCTGATCGACACCGGCAACGGCGTCATCAGCTCGGTGGCCTTCTACGAGACCTCGGCGCAGGCGGACCAGTCGTCGAAGGTCGCAGCCGACTGGATACGCGAGGAGAACCTGGCCAGCGCGCTCCCGAACCCGCCGAAGATCACCACCGGCGAGGTCGTCGTGCACAAGACGAGCGAGCTCGTTCAGGCCTAATAGCCTGCAAGCCCGTCAGTGTCGGAGAGAAGGCCCGCACAGTGCGGGCCTTCTTCGCGAACGTTCTTCATCTGCGTCTCGTCGGCCGCGTGATTAAGGGCGATCCGGGCGGCGCTGCACCGGACTAGACTTGTTGCTAGCTGTTCTGCCGCCCGCGGGTTCTTCTCGTCTCCTTCAGCCCTCCGGTCGCTCTGCTCGAAAAGGGGCCACGAAGGGAGGCTGGCCATGACCAGCCCCGAATATCAGCAGCCCGACCAGGGTCGTCGCGGGGGCGCCATTTCAACCGCCATTGTGCAGCTCATGCATGACTACACGGGTCGCGGTCCGACGCGCGCGCGGACGACGATCGCCGATGACCTGATCGTGTGCGTACTCGCTGACACCCTCACGAAGAGCGAGAGGAGGCTGGTGCAAGCTGGCGAGCAAGGCATCGTGCTCGAGCACCGCAGCACGCTGCAGAAGATCATGCGCGAGGACGCGGTCGCTGCGGTGGAGAGCCTGAGCGGGCGCACGGTGACTGCGTTCATGAGCAACAACCACGTCGACCCAGACGTCGCAGTGGAGACCTTCCTGCTCGAGCCGCTGCCTAGCCGCAACAGCCAGCCCGATGCGGCTCCAAGATGAAAACGCAGCGTGAACAGCGAGAGAAGCGCCACCGAGAGGGGATCGCGGCATTGCAGCTCCAGGTGCGCGAGGGCTCCCTGATCATCCGGCAGATGACCGAGGCGGAGCGGGCACGGTATCCAGCGCGCAAGCGCGACGTGAGCCGGCGCGCCTAAGCTCCACGAGCTTCGACCCTGCCGAGCGGGAGCGCGCGATGCGGATAGCTCAGAGCGCGCAGAGGCGCGCCTGCGTCGTGCCCGTTAGGAGTTCGTCGAACTCGAGCCTCGGCGCAAGCTCAGCGACCGAGCGGGGCCGTGTCGAACCGGGCAACTGAGCGCAGACGCGCAGCGTCCCGCCCATGTCTACGCGCTCTCGCGGAGCGCCTGGGCGACGGCCTCGGCGGCCGTGCGCACGCCGAGCTTGGCTTCAAGGCGCGCTAGCCGCTCCCGGACGGTGTGCAGGCTGAGGAACAGCTCCCAAGCGATCTCCGCCTCGTCTTCGATCGCGGCGGCCGCGCCGAGGACCTCGGTTTCGCGCGGGGTCAGCCCGAGGCGCTCGAGCGCGCCCGTGCGGAAACTCGCGACCTGCTCCTCGAGCAGCAGCGCGTGCGGATCGCCGGGCAGCAGGTGGACGGTGAGGCGGCGGCCGTCTCGCACGCTGACGAGGGCCGGGCGTGGTGGCAGCGCCAGCCACTCGGCCACCGGCCCCGGCAGCCAGCCAGGGTGCTCGGCCCGCCCGAAGTGCTCGCCGAGCCAGCGCTCGGCGTCGAGCCCAGAATGCTCGATCTCGCCGTAACGGTCCAGCAGCACGACGGCGGTGCCCGGCGGCGGATTGGCGGCGAGCGCGCGGACCAGCCTTCTGCGCGCCTCCGCGGCCCGTAACGCGCCCTCGAGCGCAGGGCGCACGAGATCGAGGACCTCGCGGTCGCGCTCGGAGAACTCATACTCAGTGCGGCCGAGCCCGGCGACGATCGCCTCGCGACGCTCCGCGCGGAGGCCGATCGCGATCCCATACTCGACGCCGGAGCGGTGGAGCAGCTCGCCGTACACCTCGGTGTGGACCAGGCGGCGTCGCTCGACGGCCTCGGAGAGACGGAGCGCAGCGCGCCGGTGTGCGGCATGCGCGGCCAGCAGCGGGTGACCCGCCGCGCCGCCCACGATTGCGGCAAACGCGCCCGCCGGCTCGGCTTCCGTGGGGACCGCCTCGTGGCGGACCGCGCCCGTGGCGGGCACGACGTCGTCCCACGTAAGCACGTCTGCGGGGACGAGCTCGGCGAGCCCAGCTAGCGCCCGGCGGCGGACGTCGGCCACCGTGCGGGCTTCCAGGAGCGCGCGGGCGAACCCGCGCGTGGCGCCAACGTCGGTGTCGGCGAGCCAGGGCATGACCTCGTCCAGCGAAGATACTCCTCGCGGTCCGCGCCCTCCACGGCGCGCGGATCCGGTGGTGCGTGCCGGCGCGCAGGCGATCAAGTTTGGCGCGAACGACACCCTCCACGTCGAGGAGAGCGGACGAAGAGACCGCGGCGGCCCGCCAACGCAGCGGCCGGCGACACCTCGAGCTCAGGCGACGACCGGTACGGCCCCCCGCGTTGCTGCGTTCGTTCTCAGTAGGACACCGGACGTCGTCGAAAGGGGCGATGCACCCTCAGATGCTCGTGGTCCCGGGGCCGGTCGAGAATGACCTGATGGCGCGAAGCGCCTTAGGCGCGTCCAGCTTCACGCCGACCTACCCGCGCCCACCCCAGCGCGCTGGGGGTGCAGTGCTCGTCCCGAAACAGACTGGCCCCGCAGTTCAATCCTGTTTGCCTCAGGGTGCGTTGCCTTGTCGCGCTGTTCGCGCTTCGGCGTACGACCGCTCTTCGGCCGGGATCTCTAGCAGCAGGGCCAGTTCAAGAGTCAGCATACTCCGCTGACCGCGCCAGCGGAAGCCCAGCCCACGTCCCCATTTTTCGCCCTCCCCATTTGGGTCCACCAACACAAAAGCCCCGCCTGAGCGGGGCTTTCATGTGAAGCGGACGACGGGTCTCGAACCCGCGACCTTCGGCTTGGGAAATGTGCCTTGAAGGCAGCCCGGTCGCCGCTCAGCCTACGGCGGGGTGCGCGCGTGGCCGCCTCCGCCAACAGACGCGATTTGCCGATCCCAGGCTCGCCGCGCAGGACCAGGCAGGAGTGGCTTTCCAGGTTGGCCGACGCCCCCCAGGTCTGACGCGGCGTCAAGCAAATGCTTGAGGCATCATTCCCGGCGTGCCGAAGCCCTGCTGGAGCGCTCTGAGGCACGACTCTGGACCGCCGACAGCTTCGAGGCCGCGCTTCGCCGCGGCACGGCGGCCGGAAGCATCAAGGATCTCGGCGGGGGCCTGTTCGAGGTCGGCGACGACGCGCCAGACCCGAGCAAAGGTCAGTTTGATCCCAGCTGAGAACACGTTGGGTCACTGACCCGTCGGATTTCGCTTCGCGCGCTCGGCTGTTTCGTCGCGGCGCGGCTGGAGCGCCGAGCGCAGCTGCGCCCTGGCCGTGATGCCCAGCTTCGGGAAGATCCGGTAGAGGTGCGATCCGATGGTGCGGTGGGAGAGGAACAGCCGCTCGCCGATCTCGCGGTTCGACAGGCCCGCTGCCGCCAGCTCGGCGATCTGGAGCTCCTGGGCAGTGAGCCGGTCGCGAGCGTCCGGCGTCCGCGGCCCGATCTGCTCGCCGGTGGCTCGCAGCTCCCCACGCGCGCGTTCACTCCACCGGCTCGCTCCCAAGGCGTCGAACAGTTCGATCGCGTCGCGTAGAGGTGCACGCGCGTCTGCGCTTCTCCGCTGTCGTCGCAGCCAGCGGCCGAACGAGAAGAGCGTCCGCGCACGTGGGAACGGGTAGCTCCCCGACTCTTCGCCGAGCGCCGCCACGAAGAGCGCCTCGGCGTGATCGTCGTTGCTCAGCAGCGGTCGCGCGCAGGCCAGACCGGTGCGCAAGATCGGCGGCTCGCTGCGCCTCGCGATTTCCTCGAGCTCGTCCGTGACCTTCGCGACCTGGGCGGCGTGCTCACCGCGACCGCCGGCCTCGACGAGGTCCAGCACGGCCGGCCAGCGCATGAAGCGGTGATACGCGGGGTCGTCCTCGTCGAACACCGGCCAGAGCGCGCCGAATGCTTCCTCGTGCCGTCCCTCGCCAAGAGCGGCTGCGCCGCGGGCAAGATGCGCGGGAGCGAGCAGCGGGCCCCCCTTCATAGCCGTCAGTGCTCGCTCCGGCCCGGCGAGCATCCCATCGAGGTCGGCTTCGCTACCACGCAGCGCGGCGGCCAGCGCGCCCACGAGCTGCCCGGTGAGTCCGAACTGAGGCTGACGAGTGTCGCGTGCCAGGGTCGCCGCCTCAGCGCCCGCGCCCTCGGCCGCTTCCCAGTCGCCCGCGTAGGTGGCAGCCCACGCGTAGTGGACGAGCGCCTGCGTGAGCATGCCGAGCCTGCCCTGCTCGCGCAGCCGCTCAACCGCGCGCGCTAGGACGCGCGAGCCTCGCGCGAAGTCGCCCGCCTTCTCGGCGGCGATCCCCAGGTACATCGCGGCGACCGGATCTGTCAGCTCTTGAAGCCGCGTCCGTGCCAGTCGCCGCAGGACCGACGCCGCGGTCAACTCTGGATCGGCGAACGCGGTGACAACAAGCAGTCGTGGGTCGTCGTCCGGAAGGCCGATGCCTTCGGCCGCATCGACGACGTACTGCCGCGTCCGGGCACGGGTCGGCGTCCACCAGCAGCGATGTGCGATCGGCACGAGCGACCGTAATGCCGCATCAGGATCGCCCCCGGCGAGCAGCTGGTCCGCGATCGTGACGAACGTCCTGGCAGCGCCCTTCTCGAACCAGACATCGCCAGTGATCATCTGCTGCAACCAGGCCAGGCGAGCGGCGTCGGCCGAACCGACCTGGAGTGACGCCGCCTCCCTCAGAAGCTGGTTGACGACGTCGGCTCGCCCGAGGTCGTACACGAGCTCCGCTGCCCGCACCAGCCGCTCGCCCTTCCGGCGCGGATCGGCCGTGAGCATGGCAGCGCGCTCGAGCGCGGCCGCGGCAACCATGACCGCGCCGCGCCGGCGCGCGATCTGGGCCTGCTCTTCCAATGCCGACGCGACTTCCTCGTCATGCCCCACTGTGCACGCGGCGCGGTGCCACAGGCGGCGCTCCGGATCGCTCACGACCTCTGCCAAAGCCGCGTACATCGCGAGCCGCTGGGCGGGGAGTGCCGTGCTCTCCACGGCCGACCGGATCAGCGGATGTTGAAAGCGCACTTCGGATCCGTGCGCCTCGGCCAAACGGCGTTCGGCCGCGCCATTCAGCGCAGAGAGAGCGACCGCGTTCCCCGAGACGAGCGCGGCCGCCGAGAGGAGCTCCTCGATCGAGGCTCTGCCGTCGAGCGCGGCGGCAAGCAGGAGCAGGCGCGTGTCCTCGCCGAGCCCGTCGAGGCGCGCACCGAACGCGCGCTCCAGGCGCGCGGTCAGTGTTGTCGGCGATAGCAGCTCGATGGGGTCGCCGGACTCCGGCATGGCCCGGGCGAGCTCCACGAGTCCGAGCGGGTTGCCGGCAGCCTCGGCCAGCACGCGGCCGCGGACGTCCGGGGACAGCCCCGGCGCGACCCGATCGAGCAGCGTCTCGGAATCGGACGCCGACAGGCGGTCCAACCGGAGGACCGGCAACCCGGCGTCCTCGAGCGCCGTCGAGAACCCTTCGCGAATGGCCGCGATGAAGACCACCGGCTCGTTGTCGAGCCGCCGTGCGATGAAGGTCAGCACGTCGAGGCTCGAACGGTCGAGCCATTGCGCGTCGTCCGCGATCAACAACAGTGGGCTCGAGTCCGCGGCGTCGGAAATGAGCCGGTAGGCGGCAAGGGCGACGCGGAACGGATCCGGCTCGACCAGGTGGTCGACGCCGAACGCTGCGTCGAGCGCTTGTCGCTGAGGATCGGGAAGCCCCTCGATGCGGCTGCCGATCGGCCGAAGCAGCTGGTGCAGTCCCGCGAAGGCGAGCTCGGACTCAGACTCGACGCCCACGGTCGCGAGCGTGCGGGCGCCCAAGTCGCTCGCGCGGGCGCGCGCGCGGTCCAGCAACGCCGACTTACCTATCCCAGGTTCCCCGCGGATCGCCAGAGCTCCGCCCCGGTCGCGAATGCGGTCCAGAACCGCGTCGACCCGCGCGGCCTCGTCGTTGCGCCCGATCAGCTCGCCGGTCGCATCCGGCGGGCTCGAGACGGTCATGTTGCCGAGGATATGCGGAAGCAGTCGCATGACTGAAGCGACGGGCGCGGGCCGGACCTACCTTGCACCTGTGGCAGCGAGCCACGAGACCTACAGCGCGAGACGGCTGACCGTCGAGGTGCCAGGCGTCCGCGAGTTCCAGCTGCTCTACGAGCAGGCGGTGCCCCCGAATCCGGTCGATGAGATCGCTGCGCTCGTGCGACGTGGGGCGAGCTGGGTCGAGGTGATAGATGCGCACGCCGAGTGGGCCCCGCACGGATTTCTCATCTACTGGCGCAACGATGTCCATGGCGTGATGCAGCTCGCGAGCGACGACAACGACTGCATCGCCTACCTGATGGGCAACGTGACCATCGCCGAGCAGATGTTCCGCCACGATCCCCGCGCCATGCTCTACGCGCCGCTGCGGACGGTCATATGGGAAGACGCGCACGAACGCGCGTGGTTCACCATCGACCAGCCGAGCACGCAGTTCGGCAGCTTCGGAATCCCCGCGGTCTCAGCAGTCGGGGTCGAGCTCGACAGAAAGCTGGCGGCGCTCCTCGAAGCGCTCCGCGTCGAGGTGCCGATGGCACTGCTCTCCTCGACCGTAGCGGCCTGATCACCCGCGACCCGCGAGAAGCAGTCGCATGACTCAAGAGAACGCGGGCGCCACGAGTCACGCTCCTGCTCGATTGCACCGGTTCTACCGAAAGGACGAGCATGTCCCCGCAGAGCAAGCCGAGCATCGTCTTCTGCCATGGCCTCTGGGCCGATGGCTCGTGCTTCAGCAAGCTGATCTCCCCGCTACAGGCCGAGGGCCACGAGGTGATCGCCGCCCAGTACGGCCTCGACACCCCGGAGGAGGACGTCGCGACCGTGATCCGAACGCTCGGCCGGGTCACCAGCCCCGCCATCCTCGTCGGTCACTCATACGGCGGATCTGTGATCACGGCCGCGGGTACCGATGACCGTGTCGCCGGACTGGTCTACATCGCGGCGCTCGCCCCGGACGCCGACGAGACGTCCCAGACGCTGCAGGCGAAGTTCCCCACGACCGACGTCTTCGCGCACATCGAAGTCACCGATGGACGCCTCTGGCTGCTCCCGGACGGGATCGACTGCTTCGCGGGCGACCTGCCCGAGGAGGAACAGGCGCTCGTATGGGCCACCCACTACGCGCCGGACGCCGACCTGTTCGGCCACAACGCCGAGGGAGTTGCCTGGAGGTCGAAGCCGAGCTGGTACATCGTGGCCAACAACGACCGAACCGTCCATCCCGACCTCGAGCGTTTCGTGGCGAACCGCATGGGTGCGACCACCTACGACCTGGACAGCAGCCATGTCCCCATGCTGTCCCAACCGGAGCGCGTGCTGGACGTGATCCGCGAAGCGGCCAGGGCGGTCCAGGAGTCGGCAGCCGCCGTGGTGTAGCGCAAATCGGTAGGGCCGCATGGGCGACGTGATCATCGGTGACGACGGCAAGCCGCGCTGTGCCTGGGCCGCAGCGGGTGACGCGGCGTCCATCCGGTACCACGACGAGATCTGGGGCACGCGCACCTACGACGAGTCGGCGCTGTTCGAGGCGCTCACCCTTGGTGTGTTCGAGGCCGGGCTCAGCTGGTCGATCGTGTTCGGCAAGCGGGACGGTTTCCGGAGAGGCTTCCACGGGTTCGAAGTCGCGCAAGTCGCGGCGATGACGGAGCGGGACGTCGACCGGCTGCTCCTTGATCCCTCGATCATCCGCAACCGGGCCAAGATCCAGGCCACCGTCGAGAACGCACGCGCGATGAGGTCCGCGTCGCCGAGCCTTGCTTCGCTCGCGAGGTCCTACGCGAGCACCCGCAAGCGGGCGCCGCGCTCCCTCGCTGACCTCCCCACGTCGACACCCGAGGCGGACGCGTTCGCCAAGCAGCTGAAGTCACAGGGATACCGCTTCGTGGGCGCCACGAGCGTCTACGCATTCATGCAGAACGTCGGTGTGGTCAACGACCACATCCACGGCTGCTTCCGAGCCAGCGACTTCACCCGACCTTGATGGAGATTCCAGCCACATGACCAACATGAACACACGGCAGCGCACGGCAGACGGCCTCCTGATCAGGTACGCCGAGGCCGGTGAAGCCGGAGACGAGACCGCCCTCCTCCTAAATCCATGGCCCGAGAGCCTCTTCGCATGGGACACGATCTGGCCGCGGCTCGCCCGGACCGCGCGACTTGTGGCCATCGATCTCCCGGGCTTCGGCCAGTCAGAGCGCCGCCCTGACCTGCTCTCCCCGCGGGCGATGGGCCTGTTCCTGCTGCGTCTCATCGACGAGTGGGAGCTCGGCCGCCCCCATGTCGTTGGACCGGACGTCGGAACCGGGGCCGTGCTGTTCGCGGCATCCGAGGACCTCGACCGGTTCCCCAGCGCCGTCGTGGGCAGCGGCGGCGCCTCGTTCCCGCTCGAGGTGACGGGCACGCTCAAGCAAATAATCGAGGCACCGGACGTCAGTGCGCTGCGGGCGGTCGACGGACGCGAGATCGTCGCCGAGGCGCTCGAAGGCATCGAGCGGCACACGCTGCCCGACGACGTACGGGAGGACTACGTGACCTCATACGCGCGCGATCGATTTGCCGAGGCGGCGGCGTACGTGCGCAGCTACCCGTCCGACCTGCCGGTGCTCGCCGAACGACTCGCCGACATCCGGACCCCGGTTCAGATCATCGCCGGTCGCCACGACCCGCTGGTGCCGCCGAGCAACGCCGAGTTCCTGCACGCGCGGCTGCCCCACAGCAAGCTCGACATCCTCGAGACCGGCCATTACACCTGGGAGGACGGCGCGGATGACTACCTGGAGCTGACGAGAACCTGGATCGAAGCCCACCGCACCGCCAGAGCTGGGAGTGACGCCTGATGCCGATGATCGACGTCTTTGCGACGGAGGGCATCTTCGCCGACCCGCACGCGCTGGCGAAGGAGCTGGCCGCGACGCTGATGCGGATCGAGGAGGTGCCGGACCTGCCGATGTTCCGCAACAACACCGCCTCATTCGTGCATGCCCTGCCGCACGGCGCTATCGCGAACGTCGAAGGCGAGAACGACTACGTGCGCGTCCAGGTGCTCACGAACTTGGGGGCGCTCGACCGCGGCAAGCAGCTGGCCGTGGTGGCGCAGTTCACGGACATCGTCGCCACCGCGGCAGGCCGCCCGGAGCTGAAGGAGCGCACCTGGGTGCTGCTCACCGAGGCTCCCGACGGAGGCTGGGGACTGTGGGGACACGCCCATACCAATGCCGAGCTCGTTGCGGCGGCGCGCGCGGAAGCAGCGAAGCTGAGCGGCGCGGCCGAGGAATGAGCTCAGCTCAGCGCGACGTGCACATCATCGTGCTCCCGGGAGGTGGCTACTCGACGCACGTGCAGCACGAGGCGGAGCCGGTCGTCGAGTGGCTCAATGGGCTGGGTGTCCCCGCCAGCGTGTTCCGCTATCCGCTGTTGGTGCGCCATCCCGAGCCACTCCACGCTCTGCGGGCTGAGATTCAGCGCGCGAGGGACGGCGGCGCCGAGCGCATCGGCTTGGTCGGCTTCTCCGCGTGCGGCCACCTTGCCGGCCTTGCCGCGCTCGCGCCCGGCGCCGTTCCGGCCGAAAGGGTCGATTTCGCCGTACTCGGCTCCGCGATCACCTCGATGGAGACAGAGACGTATCGGCCTGCACGCCTGATCCTGTTGGGCGAGAACGCGTCGCCCGAGCTCCGTCGCGTGACGTCACTCGACGCGCTGGTGACCGAGTCGTCGCCGCCGTTCTTCGTCTGGCACACGGCCGAGGACGTCTACGTCCCGCCCGAGCACACCTACCGGCTGGCGACGTCTCTCGCCGCCCACGGAGTTCCGCACACCGTCCACGTCTTCGCCCACGGCCCTCACAGCCTCGGCCTCGCGCAGTGCGACCTGGACGCCGCGCGCTGGACAACGCTCGCGGCGTCCTGGATCAGCGAGCAAACCGGGACCCGGCGCGACGAACTCGAACGGAGAGCAAGTGTCTGAGACAGCAACGGCTGCGACGTACGCCGACGCTGACCCGGTCACCACCGCTGCAACCGACTTCGCGACAGCGACGAGGAAGTTGGCGGCGAAGGCGATGACAACCGTCGTAACGCTGGCGGAATCAGCGCCACGCGCGGCGCGCGCGAGAGAGCCGAGAAACGGCTCTGGCTTCACAGCGGCACGCCTCAGGTCATGCGCCGGTAACGCCACACGGAGAGAGGGATGAACACCGCCAGGAGGCCGGCGATCCAGGCGATCGCGCCGCCGAGGGAGGATGGTGTTCCGGGGACGAGGGCCAGCGAGCGCGCTGCGTTCGCGGTCAGGGTGACCGGGCTCACCTTCGCGATTGCCGCCAGCCAGTCCGGCAGCGTCGAGACCGGCACGAACACCGAGCTCGCGAACACGAGCGGAAACAGGATGACGAAGCCGGCCGATTGGGCCGCCTCGCCGCTGCGTACCGTGAACGCAACGAACGCGAAGATCCAGCTCAGCGCGAGACCGAAGGCGCTGACGAGCGCGATGCAGCCGATGGCCTGTGCAACGCCCGCCTGGAAGCGGAAGCCGATGATGTAGCCGACGACGATCATCAGCAAGATGATCAGGACGTTGCGGACCAGGTCGGCGCCGGTGCGGCCTATGAGCACCGCGGACCGTGCCATCGGCATCGAGCGGAAGCGGTCGATCACGCCGAGCTTCAGGTCGTCGGAGAGGCCTATTGCCGTCATGCTCGCCCGGAACGTGACCGACTGAACGAGGATGCCGGGCAACAGGTAGTCGATGTAGCTCACGCCGGAGGGCAGTGACTTACTGATCGCGCCGCCGAACACGTACGTGAACAGGAGCACGAACATGACCGGCTGGATCGTCGAGAAGAGCAGCAGATCCGGCTGGCGGACGAAGTGGAGCAGGTTGCGCACCGTGACCACTCGCGCGTCGGTGATGTCGCCGCGGAGCTGCTGCGGCGAGAGGCGCTGCCACCGCGGCGGTCGCCTCGCGGCCGGGCGGGGGGCCGCGTGGGCCGGAGCAGCAGCAACGCCGGAGCTCGTCGGATCGGGCCGCCCGTCACCCGCCGCGGCTTCAGCCCCCGCCCCGTTCTCGCTCGGCGGCGCGCCTGTCAGCTGCAGAAACACATCGTCGAGCGTCGGCCGGCGCAGCCCGAGATCGCTCACGGTGATTTCCGCCTTCCGTAGCGCCGAGGCCGCATCCTCGATCATCTCGAGGCCATCCCGCGGCGCCGGAAGCGTGAGCTGCGCGAGCCGCTCGCCGGGCTCCGGCTCACCGCAGCCGATCCCGGCCAGGGCGGCCCGTGCAGTGTCCCGTTGCGCGGCGCTCACCAGCTCGACTTCCAGTATCTGTCCGCCGACCCGGTCCTTGAGCTCGCTCCCCGTGCCCTGTGCGATCACCCGGCCGTGGTCGATCACGGCGATCTGGTCGGCGAGCTGATCTGCCTCCTCGAGGTACTGGGTGGTGAGCAGAAGCGTCGTTCCCTCGCGGACGAGCTCGCGCACAACCGACCAGATCTCATTGCGGCTGCGCGGGTCGAGGCCGGTCGTCGGCTCGTCCAGGAACAGCACGCGCGGGCGGGTCAGCAGGCTCGACGCGAGATCTAGGCGTCGCCGCATCCCACCCGAGTAGGTGCGAGCCGTGCGGTCGGCGGCGTCGGCCAGGTCGAAGCGCTCGAGCAGCTCGTTCGCCCGCCGGCGGGCGTCCGCGGCCGAGAGGTCGAACAGCCGCCCGAACATCTCGAGGTTCTCCCGGCCGGTCAGCATCTCGTCGACCGCCGCGAACTGACCGGTCAGCCCCAGGAGCTCCCGCACGCCCGCGGCGTCGTGGACGACGTCGCGGCCAAACACCTCGGCCCTTCCGGCGTCCGGCGCGAGCAGCGTGACCAGTACCCGAACGAGGGTCGTCTTCCCCGCACCGTTCGGTCCGAGCAGTCCGAAGACGGTGGCCTCCTCGACATCCAGGTCGACACCGGCAAGCGCCTTGGTCGTCCCAAAGCGCTTGACCACACCCTCGACATGGATGGCGGGATCAGAGATCACTGCATCGTGTCATCCAGCGTCTCGAAGCGCTACGTGCGCCGCACGATCAGTTCGCGAGGGTTCCGTCGAAATCGATCGTCGCGTGCGTGCCGTCGCAGAACGGCTTGTTCGAGGAGTGCCCGCAGCGGCACATCACATAAGGATCGGCGTGGTCGATCACGTGCCCGTCCGGGGCAACGAGACGCACCGGGCCGGAGACCATGTAGGGACC
>JBKPDA010000090.1:0-12710 GCA_046727635.1 Actinomycetota bacterium
CGTGGACATCGGCTTCGTGGGCGAGATCGAGCACGTGGACGTGGACGTGCTGAACCACATCGCCGAGGACTACATCCCGGTGGTGGCGTCCGTGGGCGCCGACGCCGACGGCAACTCCTACAACGTGAACGCCGACGCCGCAGCCAGCGCGGTGGCGGCGGCGCTGGGGGCGTTCAAGGTCGTGTTCCTCACCGACGTGGAGGGCTGGCTCGAGGATCCGGGAGACGCCGGCTCGCGCATCTCGGAGGCCACGGTCGCGGAGGTGCGCTCGAAGCTCGACGCCGTGAGCGGCGGCATGCGCCCGAAGCTCGAGGCGTGCGCGGACGCGGTCGCGGCGGGGGTGGGCGCGGCGCACATCATCGACGGTCGGCTGCCGCACTCGCTGCTGCTCGAGCTGTTCACCGACGAAGGGATAGGAACGAAGATTTGGCCCTGAATCTGGCCGATTTGCAGGCGTTAGAGCGCGACTGGGTGATCCCCACGTACGCGCGCCAGCCGGTGGAGTTCGTGCGCGGCGAGGGCTGCCGGTTGTGGGACGCCGACGGCAACGAGTACCTCGACTTCCTGGCCGGCATCTCAGTCGTGCAGATCGGCCACTGCCACCCGGCGCTCGTCGAGGCGATCCGCGAGCAGGCCGGGCGGCTGATGCACGTGTCGAACCTCTTCTACACCGAGCCCGCGATGCGGCTGGCAAAGCGGCTGGCCGAGAGCTCGCTGGGCGGCAAGGTGTTCTTCTGCAACTCGGGCGCCGAGGCAAACGAGTGCGCGATCAAGCTCGCCCGCCGGCACCGCCGCGGCGGCGACATCGTGGTGTTGAGCGACGGCTTCCACGGGCGCACCTACGGCGCGCTCTCGGCCACGCCACAGGAGACCAAGCAGGAGCCGTTCGCGCCGCTCGTGCCGGGCTTCAAGGTGGTGCACCGCGACGACGCCGCCGGGCTGGTCTCGGCGGTGGACGACCACACTGCCGCGGTGATGATCGAGCCGATCCAGGGCGAGTCGGGGATCCACCCGATCGCCGACGAGGTTCTGGTGGCGGCTCGTGAGGCATGCAACCGCCACGGCGCGCTCCTGATCTTCGACGAGGTGCAGTGCGGCATGGGGCGCACGGGCACGCTCTGGGCCTACGAGCAGACCGACGTGAAGCCCGACGTGATGACCCTGGCCAAGGGCTTGGGCGGCGGCCTGCCGATTGGCGCCTGCGTCACGTCACCGGACCACGCGGACGTGCTGCGCCCGGGCGACCACGGCTCCACGTTCGCGGGCGGTCCGGTTCCGTGCGCCGCCGCCCACGCCGTGCTCGACGTGGTGGACGACGAGGACTTCCTCGCGGACGTGCGCGCCAAGGGCGACGCGCTGAGAGCCGGGCTCGAGCGGCTGCCGGTGGCGGACGTGCGCTCGCGCGGGCTGATGGCGGCGTTCGACATCGAGGGCGCGCCCGAGCTGGTCAAGCGCCTGCTCGCCGAGCAGCGCCTGGTGCTGAACGCCACCGGCCCGGTCAGCGTGCGGCTGGAGCCTCCGCTCACGGTCACGCGCGAGGAGATCGACGACGCGCTGGACCGCATAGCGCGGGCGCTGTAACCTCGCCTCGAGGCGCGCGGGCAGGGGCCCGAGAGGAGTCGCGATGCATCGCCACCCCTGCTGTTTCATCGCCCCGCCGGATCTTCTGGCCAAGCTTGCGGAGGAGGGCACAAAGGAGCAACGGGAAGCGGCGATTCGCACGCTGGCGGCCTCCGCGTCGATGCGCGCCCGTCGCGCAATCGTCGGCTCGCTGATACGTGAAGGCGTCGACCGGCGCGCGCTGGCATTCATGATGCCGCCCGGCGGTGAGCGCGTGACCGTCTACGACGCGCAGCATCAGGGTGCCAGCGCCCTGCCCGGCAAGAAGGTTCGCGGCGACGGCGACCCAGCGTCCTCGGACGAGGCGGTGAACCAGGCCTACGAAGGCGCGGACACGACCTACGACTTCTACAAAGACGTGTTCAACCGCTCGAGCGTGGACGACCAGGATCTCGAGCTGGTCTCCTCGGTGCACTACGGCGTCCGCTTCGAGAACGCCTTCTGGAACGGCGGTCAGATGGTGTACGGCGACGGCGGCGGGCAGCTCTTCAACGAGGGGTCGCTCACGTCGGCGCTCGACGTGATCGCCCACGAGCTGACCCACGGGGTGACCCAGTTCACCGCAGGGCTCGTGTACAGCAAGCAGTCGGGTGCCCTGAACGAGTCGATGTCCGACGTGTTCGGGTCGCTCGTGAAGCAGAAGGCGCTGGCGCAGAAGGCGGACGAGGCCGACTGGCTGATCGGTGCGGGGATCCTGCACCCGAGCCTCGGCCAGGCGCTGCGCTCGATGAAGGCGCCCGGCACGGCGTTCAAGTACGACAGCCAGCCGGCGACGATGGCCGACTACCAGGACCTGCCCGACGACAACGACCCTCGCCACGACAACGGCGGGGTGCACATCAACTCGGGCATCCCGAACCACGCCTTCTATCTGGCCGCTACGGAGATCGGCGGCTTCGCCTGGGAGGCGCCCGGGCGGATCTGGTACGAGACGCTGACCAAGCGGCTGAAGTCGGACGCCCAGTTCGATGACGCCGCCAAGGCCACGTTCGACGCCGCCGGCGACCTCTTCGGCGCCGGCAGCCGCGAGCAGAACGCGGTGGCCCACGCCTGGGAGCAGGTCGGGCTGCCGGTGGCCCAGGCGGTTGCGCACGGTGGGTGATCGGTGAAGGTCACGATCGTCAAGGGAGGGGGCATCGCGGGCCTCGCCACCCGCACGGAGCTGGCCACGGATGCCCTCTCGCCGGACGACGCCACCGCGCTGCGGGAGAAGGTGGCCGAGAGCGGCGTGCTCGAGGCGACGAGCCCCGAGAGGCGCGGCGCGGCCTTCCCGGACGAGCAGCAGTACGAGCTCACCGTGGAGCACAAGGGCGAGAGCCACACCGTGCGCCTGGGCGAGAGCGACCTTCCGGACTCGGTGCGCTCGCTGATCAACTGGACCGAGTCGCATCCCGAGCGCAAGGAGGAGATCGAGGCGCCGTGAGGACCCCTAGGATCACGGCCATGATCCGCCGGCTATCGATACTCACCGTCCTCGGCGCGCTGGCACTTGCCGTCGCCGCCACGTCCTCGGCGGCGCCAACCGCGAGCACGTCCGTGCGCTGGAGCGCGAAGCTCACGGCGCCCGGCCACAACCCCAAGGCGCGCAAGCGCTGGCCGGTGAAGATCGTCGTAAAGACCGCGGGGGGGAAGCCGCTCAGCGGGACCGTCCAATACAACTTCCTCTTCAACGGCACGGTGGTCGGCGTCCGCAGCTGCCTCGACCACGGCAACACGCCGTGCAAGTTCAGGGGCACCTACCGCGACATCCTGCACTTCCCGGCGAAGGCGATCGGCCAGCCGCTGACACTGCGCTTCGTCGTGAAGACCCGCTTCGGGACGAAGAACATCGACTACCCGATCAAGGTGGTCAAGTAGCCGCCTGGCGGCGTGTGCAAGCCGCTCTGGAGACGCGCGATCCGGAGCGGATGGTCGAGGTCTACCACCCCGACGTGGAGTGGCACACGCTGTGGCCGGGCCTCGAGCACGTCTACCGCGGCCACGATGGGATCAGGGCCTGGGGCTACGCGTTCCTGGAGATCTTCGAGCATGCCGGGCAGGAGGTGCTCGAGGTTGTGGAGCTCGACGCTGACCGCGTCTTCCTCCACACGCGCGTGTTCGGCCGCGGCCGGGGCAGCGGCACGCCGGCCGAGATGCACGTATACGACCTGTGGACGTTCAAGGACGGGCTGCTCGCCCACCGGCGCCCGTTCTACGAGCGCGAGCAGGCAGAGAAAGCCGCCGGGCTGAAAGCTCTGTAGCTTCCCCTGGCTCATGGCCGACGTCGAGCGCCGCGCGCTGAGCAAGACCGCTTCCTATGAGGCCGCACCCGGTGAGGTGGGCCGCGTGCTGCTGCTCTACTCCGGCGGGCTCGACACCAGCGTGATGCTCAAGTGGATCCAGGACGAGTACGACGCCGAGGTGGTGGCGCTCACGGTGAACCTGGGCCAGCCAGGCGAGGACTTCGAGGTGGTGCGCGGCAAGGCGCTCAACCTGGGCGCGCTCGAGTGCTACGTCGTGGACGCGCGCGAGGAGTTCGCCCACGAGTACGTGCTGCCCGCGATCAAGGCGAACGCGCTCTACGGCGGCGGCTACCCGCTGTTCACCGCGCTTGGCCGCCCGCTGATCGCGAAGATCGCCGTGGAGAAGGCGCGCGAGGCCGGCTGCGACACCGTGGCCCATGGCTGCACCGGCAAGGGCAACGACCAGGTGCGGATCGAGGGCACCGTGGTGGCGCTCGCGCCGGAGCTGAAGATCATCGCCCCGGTGCGGGGCTGGCAGATGGGCCGCGAGGAGGAGGTGGCCTACGCGCGCGAGCACGGGATCCCAGTGAAGGGCGGCACCGAGTCGCCGCCCTACTCGATCGACGACAACCTCTGGGGACGCTCATCGGAAGGCGGCCCGATCGAGGACATCGGCGAGCCGCCACGCGACGACGTGTTCGACCTCGTGACCAAGCCCCAGGACGCGCCCGACGAGCCCGAGGACCTGGAGGTGGAGTTCGAGCGCGGCTGCCCGGTGGCGCTGAACGGCGAGCGGCTCGGCCTCGTGGAGCTGCTCGAGCGCGCGGGGGAGATCGGCGCAAAGCACGGCGTGGGCATCGTCGATCACATCGAGGACCGCATCGTGGGGCTCAAGGTGCGCGACCTCTACGAGGTGCCGGCGGCGGAGATCATCCTCACCGCCCACAAGGAGCTCGAGAAGCTCGTCGGCACGATCCACCAGAACAACTTCAAGCCCGGACTCGACAACCAGTGGGCGTTCCTGGTGTACGCCGGCCTCTGGTACGAGCCGCTTCTGTCTGACCTGAACGCATACATGGACGCGGTCAACGAACATGTCACGGGCAAGATCACCATCCGGCTCTACAAGGGGAAGGCCACACCGGTGGCACGCTCATCGCCGAACGCTCTCTACGACGCCGCTCTCGCGGGCTTCGGCGAGTCCGGCGGCCTCTTCTCTCAGCAGGCGAGCCCGGGGTTCATCGAGCTTTGGAGCCTGCAGTCGCGGATGGCGTACGCAATCCGGAACCGGGAAGAGAAAGACTCATGAAGGCACGCGGATACACGGTTCTCGGCTGGCTGGTCTGGAAGCTGGTGTCGGGAATGGTCAGGTGGAAGGTCGGGCAGAACAAGGCGAAGCTCGGAGCGGCCGGCGCGATAGCGCTGGTGCTCGTGGGCGGCGTCGTGGCGGCTAAGTCCGCCTCGAACGGCGACGAGTAACGCTGGAGGTCGCTCGCACGGAGCGGCTGATCCTCCGGAGCTGGACTCCGGATGACGTGCACCACGCTCACGTCTACAACTCGGATCCCCTCGTGTGGCGCTACATGGGCGTCGACGAGTCGCGCTCGATCGAGGAGACGCGCGAGCGGGTCCAGGGCCTGATGGACATCGAGCGCGACCACGGCTTCACGCTCTGGGCGGTGGTCGATCGCGCGAGCGGTGTCGTGATCGGGGACTGCGGGCTGATCCCGCTGGAGCGGATCGGGCCAGAGGTCGAGCTGGGCTATCGCTTCGGCCCGGCCGACTGGGGCATGGGCTACGCGACAGAAGCGGCGCTGGCGGCTCGCGACCTCGGCTTCGAGCGCTTCTGCCTGGAGCGCATCTACGTGGACGTGAATCCGGGGAACGAGGGGTCGCTGAACGTGGCGCGGAAGCTCGGCGCGCGCCTGCTCGGCCCGGCAACGCATCGTGGGCAGCCGGTGCTGCGGCACGTGCTCGAGCCGGCGTCCACCTGAGCTGGTAACGAGCGCCGGATTCCGGATCCGGCGTTAGGGTCGCGATCGATGCAGGTGCGTTCGGCTGAGCTCTTGGCGGCGCTGTCGCTCGCGACGGACCTCGGCACCGGATATCCGCTCGAGCACGGGCTGCGCACGTGCCTCGTGGCGGTGCGGCTTGGGGAGCGAGCCGGCGCGGACGACGAGACGCTGCGCTGCGTGTACTACCTCGCGCTGCTCCACTCGATCGGTTGCACCGCCGATGCTCCGGAGGCGGCGGCAACCTACGGCGACGACCTCGCCCCGCGCGCCTCCTACACGCTGATCGACGAGGGGCGGCCACCCGAGCTGATCGGCTGGATGTGGCGCAACGTGCAACCGGCGGCGCCGCTGCCCCGGCGGCTGGGCGCGTTCGCCGGCGCGCTGGCGAAGGGCGCCCAGCGGGCACGCATCAACCTGCGCAGCCACTGCGAGGTGGGTCACCGGCTCGCCGGCCGCCTGGGGATGCCCGACGCGGTGCGCGACGGGCTGGCGTTCGTGTTCGAGCGCTTCGACGGCAAGGGCTTCCCGGAAGGGGTGGCCGGCGAGGCGATCCCGCTTACGGCGCGGCTGCTCCACGCGGCGCGCGACGCCGACGCCTTCCACCTCGAGGGCGGGGTGGAGGCCGTCGAGCGGCTCGGGCGCGAGCGAGCCGGGACGGCGCTCGACCCGAGCCTGGCCGCTTTGGTGAGCGCACGCGCGGGCGAGCTCTTCGCCGGCCTCGACGGCGATGGGGTTTGGCGGGAGGTGGTGGCCAGCGAGCCGGCGACCGTGCCCCTGATGGGGGAGAAGCTCGATACCGCCTGCATGGGCCTGGCCGACTTCGCTGACCTCAAGTCCATCTACACGCTCGGCCACTCCCGTGGGGTGGCGGAGCTGGCCGAGGCCGCCGCCTGGCGACTCGGTCTCGGCGAGGACCAAGTGGGATCGGTCCGGCGCGGGGCGCTGCTGCACGACCTCGGGCGAGTGGGCGTGTCCACGGCGATCTGGGACAAGCAGGGCACGCTCAGCGGCGCCGAGTGGGAGCAGGTGCGTCTTCATCCCTACCTGGGCGAGCGCGCGCTCAGCCGCGCTGCCGATCTGAGCGAGCTCGGGCGGACGGCGTGCGAGCATCATGAGCGCCTCGACGGCACGGGCTACCACCGCGGCCTGTCCGCGCGCGACCTGTCGCTCTCCTCGCGCGTGATCGCCGCCGCCGACTGCCTCGACGCCCTCACCTCGCCACGGCCGCACCGGTCGGCGCGGAGCCTGGACGAGGCGGCGTCGGTGCTCGGCGCGGAGGCGTCGGCCGGACGGCTCGACGGCGATGTGGTGGAGGCGCTCCTGGCCGCGGTAGGGCGGCGTGAGGCAGGCGTAGCGAAGCCGCAGCCCGCCGGGTTGAGCGAGCGAGAGGTGGAGGTGCTGCGCCTGCTCTCGCGCGGACTCACGAACAAGCAGATGGGGGCACAGCTGGGCATCTCGCCGAAGACCGTGGGCCACCACGTGCAGAGCATCTACTCGAAGATCGGGGTGTCCACCCGCGCTGCCGCCGCACTGTTCGCGGTGGAGCACGACCTGCTCCGGGGCGGATAGGGCGTTCGCCCGATGTGCGGCGTGCCGGCCGCTCGTACGGTGCGCCCATGATCTCCCCCCAGGACACCCAAGAGCTCGCCTTCGCCGGCGCCGCGCATCAGGCCGAGCTGCTCAGAGAGCGACAGCTCGGCGCGCGCGAGCTGGTGGAGCTGTACCTGCGCCGCATCGAGCGGCTCGACTCCAGGCTGAACGCGTTCCGGGTGGTGGACGCTGCCGGCGCCCTCGCTCAGGCCGACGAGGCTCAGCGCCGGCTGGACGCCGGCGAGCACGCGCCGCTGCTCGGCGTGCCCGTGGCGGTGAAGGACAACCTCGACGTGGCTGGTCACGAGACCCGTCACGGCCTGGGGGCAACCCGGGCGCCAGCCGGCGCGGACGCGGAAGCGGTGCGCCGGCTGCGCGCCGCGGGCGCGGTGATCGTCGGTAAGACGCACCTGCCCGAGCTGGCGATGTGGGGACACATGACAGAGTCGGCGAGCTACGGCGCCACCCGCAACCCCTGGAACCCCGAGCGCTCAACGTGCGGCTCCACGGGCGGCGGCGCGGCCGCGGTGGCGGCAGGCATGGCGCCGCTTGCCCTCGGCACCGACGGCGGCGGCTCGATCCGCTTGCCGTCCGCTGCCTGCGGGCTGTTCGGGTTGAAGCCGCAGCGCGGCCGGGTCCCCGCGCCCGAGCACTGGTATGGGCTCACGGTGCTCGGCGGGCTCGGCAGGCGGGTGGTGGACGTCGCGCTGCTCACGGACGCCCTCGCCGGCACGGCGCTGGCCGACTCCGCTCGCAAGGACGCAGGCAGCTTGCGCATCGCCGTCTCCCTCAAGCCGATCCTGCCAACGAAGCCCCAGGCGCCGGCACGCCGGGCGGTGGCGGACACCGCGGAGCTGCTGCGCTCGCTGGGGCACGAGCTGGGCGAGCGCGATCCGCGCTACCCGCTGATGCTGCCACTGATCATGCCTCGCTATCTGGGCGGCGTCGCCACCGAGCTGGAGGAGCTGGGCGGCGAGGTGGAGCCACGGACACGGCGGATGGCGTTCGTCGGCAGGCGCCTGAGGGGCCGGCGGCTGCGCCGCTCGCTGGAGCGCGAGCCGGCGGTGGCGGCCCGCATCGGAGAGGTGTTCGACGACTACGACGTGCTGCTCACGCCCACGATGGCGGCACAGCCCGCGGAGGCGGACCGCTGGCAGGGCAAGGGCGCGTTCAGCACCTTCGACTCGGGGCGGCCGTACGTTTGTTACACGTCGGTCTGGAACTACACGGGGCAGCCGGCGGCGTCGGTGCCGGCGGGTTTCGACGACGAGGGCATGCCCGTCGGAGTGCAGCTCGTGGCCCGCCCGGCCGCCGAGGCCACGTTGGTCGCGCTGGCCGCACAGATCGAGATGGCGCGCCCGTGGGCGGATCGTCGTCCGCCGCTCGACGTATAGCCGGTGTTTGCGAGGGCGCCGGCCGCGAGCCCCCGAATCGCTCCGAGCCCAACTCCATAATGGGACTTGATGCCTCAGGGCCCGGCGGTACACCTGCACGTCCACTCCGAGTACTCGCTGCTCGACGGCGCCGCGAAGATCGACGCCCTCGTGGAGCGCGCCGCTGCGTTCGGCCAGCCCGCCATCGGCCTCACCGACCACGGGGTGATGAACGGGGCGGTCGAGCTCTACAAGGCGGCCACAAAGGCCGGCATCAAGCCCATCCTCGGCTTCGAGGCCTATCTGGTCGACGACATCAAGACCGAGGCGGTGCGCTACGAGCGCAACCACCTGACGCTCCTCGCCTCCTCGGACGAGGGCTTTCGCAACCTCGTCAAGCTCACGTCGGCGGGCTTTCTCGAGGGCTATAGGCGCGGCAAGGCCAACGTCGACCTCGATCTCCTGGGGCGCTACTCGAAGGACGTGATCGCGCTCACGGGCTGCCTCCAGTCGCGCTTCTGCCGCCGGCTGGTGGAGGACAACCCGGCCGAGGCGCGCGCGCACATCGACGACCTGATGCAGATCTTCGGCGCCGACAACGTGTACTTCGAGCTGCAGTCGAACGGCATCGCGGAGCAGGACAAGGCCAACGAGGGCATCGTCAGGGTCGCGCGGGAGGTCGGGCGGCCGCTCGTCGGCACCGCGGACGTGCACTACCTGCGCAAGGAGGACTACGACCACCACGCGGCGCTGCTCTGCGTGCAGACCAAGTCCACGCTGCTCGAGCCGAAGCTCAGCTTCGACACCAACGAGTTCTATTTGAAGGACAACGACGAGATGGCGAGCGCCTTCGCGGCCTGGCCGGAGGCGGTGGCGAACACGCTGGAGGTGGCCGAGCGCTGCCAGGTGGAGATCGAGCTCGGCAAGATGCTGATCCCGCGCTACCCGGTGCCGGACGGGCGCCCCGAGGGCGTGTACCTGCGCGAGTTGGCCGCCGATGGCCTGCGCCGCCGCTACGGCGACCCGCCGCCGGCGGAGGCGGTCGAGCGGCTCGAGTCCGAGCTCGACGTAATCGAGCGGATGGGCTTCGACGCTTACTTCCTGATCGTCTGGGACTTTGTCAAGTTCGCCAAGGACAACGGCATCGCGGTGGGGCCGGGACGCGGCTCGGCGGCGGGTTCGATCGTGTCCTACGCGCTCAACATCACCGACGTCGACCCGCTCGCGTACGACCTGCTGTTCGAGCGCTTCCTCAACGCCGAGCGAATCTCGATGCCGGACATCGACATCGACTTCTCGGTGAAGGGGCGCGACCGCGTGATGCGCTACGTGGCCGACAAGTACGGGCAAGACTCGGTCGCCCAGATCATCACCTTCGGCCGCATGTTCCCGCGCGCGGCCACGCGCGACGCCGCGCGCGTGCTCGGTTTCGACTACGGCGCGGGCGACCGTCTCGCCAAGCTGATCCCGGACCCCATCATGGGCCGCCCGCCGTCGTTCGAGGACTGCCTCAAGCCGGGCGAGGAGCTCGCGCGCGCGTACGACGAGGACCCGCAGGCGCGCAGGATCATCGACGTGGCGCGCGGACTCGAGGGCACGGTGCGCAACTCGTCGATCCACGCGGCGGCGGTCGTGATCGCCGACCGGCCGCTTACGGACATCGTGCCGCTGCAGCTCGCCGAGGACCGCGGCGTGGTGGACGAGGATGGCGCCCGGGCGTATCGCACGGTCACGCAGTACTCGATGAAGCCGATCGAGGAGATCGGCCTGCTCAAGATGGACTTCCTCGGGCTGCGCAACCTCGACGTAATCGAGAACGCGCTCGACATCATCGAGCGCTCGACCGGCGAGCGGCCCGACATGGCCAACCTGCCGCTCGACCACGCGGCCACCTACGAGATGCTCGCGCGCGGGGACTCGATCGGCGTGTTCCAGTTCGAGTCCGATGGCATGCGCGAGGCGCTGCGCAAGGTGCGGCCCACCGAGTTCGAGGACCTCGTGGCGCTGAATGCGCTCTACCGGCCAGGGGCGATGCGGTTCATCGACACCTACGCGCGCAACAAGCACAACCCCGAGGCGGTCAACTACATCGACGAGCGGCTGCGGTCGATCACCGAGTCCACCTACTCGGTGATCCTCTACCAGGAGCAGTCGATGCAGATCGCCAAGGTGCTTGCCGGCTTCAGCGGCCCCGAGGCGGACGACCTGCGCAAGGCCATCGGCAAGAAGGACCGCGCGCGGATGGCGTCGATGAGGGAGCGCTTCTTCCAGGGGGCCCGCGCCACCGGTACGGCCGAGTCGGTCATCGAGCAGCTGTGGGCGGTGAACGAGGCTGCCGCTGACTACTCGTTCAACAAGTCCCACGCCGCCTGCTACGGGCTGATCAGCTACCGGACCGCGTGGCTGCGGGCCAACTACCCGGCCGAGTACATGGCGGCGCTCATCTCGTCGGTCATGTCCACGAAGGACAAGGTGCCGTTCTTCGTCTCCCGCTGCGAGGAGATGGGCATCGAGGTGCTGCCGCCGGACGTGAACGAGTCGGGGCACGACTTCGTAGTGGTGGAAGGGAACATCCGCTTCGGCCTTGACGCGGTGAAGAACGTGGGCGCCGCGGCCGTCGACGCGATCATGGATGCCCGCGAGCGGGGCGGCCGGTTCGGGTCGATCTGGGACTTCTGCGAGCGGGTCGACTGCCAGCGCGTGAACAAGAAGGCGATCGAGTCGCTCGTGAAGTGCGGCGCGCTGGACTCCACCGGCGCCAGCCGAAGTGGCATGCTCGAGATCCTGGAGGCGGCGCAGGGCTCGGGTCAGAAGGCGCAGCAGGACGCGCTGCTCGGGCAGGGGTCGATCTTCGACCTCGAGGAGCCGGCGGCGGCCGGCGGGGCGGCGTCCGCGTTTGGCGGCGGTTCCCTGCACCGCCCGGTGCCCGCCATCCCGGACGACCGCACCTCGCGCGGCGCGATGGAGAAGGAGACGCTCGGCCTGTTCCTCTCGAGCCATCCGATCAAGGAGGTGCGCGCCGCCCTGCGCGCGCGGGTGGAATGCTCGCTGGCGGAGCTCGAGGGCAAGAAGGACGGCGAGTGGGTCACGGTCGGCGGCACGATCACCGAGTCGAAGAAGATCCGCACGAAGAAGGGCGAGCCGATGATGTTCGCCACGCTCGACGACCTCGAGGGGACCGTCGAGATGCTCGTGTTCAACTCGGCCTACGCGGCGAACGCCGACAAGATCGGCGACGACAAGGTGCTGATCGTTCGCGGCCGCGTGGACCACAAGGAGCAGGGCGAGACCAAGCTCGTGGTGCAGGACGTGGAGGTGTTCGAGCCGAGTCCCGAGGAGGTCGAGCAGGCAAGGGCGGAGGCGGCGAACGCCCCCGTGGTCTCTCCCAAAAGGATCACGCTGAGCGTGCCCGGCGGGGTCGCGGAGAGCTTTCTCGACGAGCTCAAGGACGTGGTCCACCACTTCCCGGGCGACCACGAGCTCGCCCTCAGAGTCGGCGAGCGGCTGCTCGTTCTCGGCCCCGATTACCGCGTCAGCGCGTGCGCGCAGTTCCACGCGGACATACGCGATCGCGTGGGTCTCGAGCCCGTCGCGTCCTAGCCCGACCCGCCGGTTCCGCCTACACTAATCCGGTGCCTGGGGCCACTAGTCAGAGCATCTCTGTCCATGAATGCAGGCAGTGCTGCGCGTTCTGCGACAGGCTGGTTCACCCCTCCGGCTGCATCGAGTCGGGCTGCGCGTACCTCTACCTCTACGACGACGAGCAGACCGGCAAGCGCTACATGGGCTGCATGAACAAGGTCTTCCGCGGTGAGATCGACGTGGAGCTGTTCGAGGAGGCCCAGCGCACCCGCCACGGCTACGGCGGCGTGAAGATGACGGGCTCGCCG
>JBKPDA010000091.1:0-9953 GCA_046727635.1 Actinomycetota bacterium
TCGGGCAGCGTCACGGCGATCGAGCTCGTTACCGCAAGCGGCCGCTTCGTGCGCGCGGACCATGAGACCGAGGCCGAGCTGTTCTGGGCCGTCCGCGGCGGCGGCGGCAGCTTCGGCGTGGTCACCGCCATCGAGTTCGACCTCTACCGGCTCAGCGAGATCTACGCGGGCTGGTTGATCTTCCCGATCGAGCGCTCGTCCGAGGTGCTGCACACGTGGCGGGAGTGGACGCAGACCGCGCCGGACAGCGTCACCTCTGTGGGTCGGATCCTGCGCCTGCCGCCGCTCCCGGACATCCCGGAGCCGCTTCGCGGCCGCTCCATCGTGGTGCTCGAGGCGGCCTTCCAGGGCGGCCGGGCCGAGGGCGACGAGCTGATCGCCCCGCTGCGCCAGCTCGGTCCCGAGATCGACACGTTCGCGGTGATGCCCGCGTCGGCGCTCACGCGCCTGCATCAGGACCCCGAGGATCCGGTGCCGGCGCTTGGCAACGGCTCGCTGCTGGCCGAGGGGCCGGCCGAGGCGATCGACGCCTTCGTCGATGCGGTCGGCCCCGACTCGGGCTCCACGCTCCTGTCCGCCGAGCTTCGCCAGATCGGCGGCGCGCTCGCCCGCAAGGTGCCCGGCAGCGGCGCAATCGCGACGCTCGACGGCGAATATGCGATGTTCGCCGTGGGGATGGCGATGACTCCCGAGATGGCCGAGACGACCGATGCAGACGTGCGCCGGATCCAGAGCGCGCTCGAGCCCTGGTCGACCGCGCACAACTACTTCAACTTCTCAGAGTCCAGTGGGGACGGTGACGAGCAGTTCGACTCCGAGACCTACCGGCTGCTGCAGGAAGTGAAGGATCGCTACGACGCGGACGAGATGATCGTCTCGAATCACCCGATTCGACCCGCTCGCTAGTCGCAGTTCCGCCTCTCCGCCTGTAACCAAGACGACTACAGGGTTTAATGTTCCACCGATCAGTGTAACATTGCCTTGAGAAGCGTGGGCCGGGGAAGGTCCACGGACTGGCGGAGAGGCGGAGGCGACGAATGAGCAGGGCAAGGATTCGGACAGCAGTCTTCGCGAGCAGCGTCTTGGTGGCGCTGCTCGCACCCGCATCTGCACTGGCCTCGACCGGCAGCGAGCCGGCCCGCGGGGCCCAGATCGGCGACATCCTCTGGGGGACGGGCGCCGCCACCCTGGCGACCGCCCTCGTGATCTGGGTCGCGATGGCCCACCGCGCCGGCCGCATCACGTGGCTCGGCCGCCTCGCGGGCTTCAGCGAGCGCGTGTCCGGGCTGCCTGGCTGGGCGGCGCTGCCGAGCGCCATCACGGGCGGCTCGCTGCTCGTCGCGGTGTTCGGCTTCTACTGGGACGTGGCCAAGCACATCGACACCGGCCGCGACCCGAGCCCGTTCGGCACCCCGGCGCACTATCCGATCCTCGTGGGGCTGTTCGGCATCGCCGTGGGCGGCTTCGTCGCGATCGTGCTCGGCACGGAGAAGGACGTGCGCACCTCAATCCGGCTGGCCGACGACTGGCACGTGCCGCTCGGCGGGGCGCTGATCTTCCTCTGCGGCGGCTTCGCGCTGTCCGGGTTCCCGCTCGATGACGTCTGGCACACGCTCTTCGGCCAGGACGTGACGCTCTGGGGCCCGACGCACGTGCTGATGGTGGGCGGCGCCTCCCTGGCCACGCTGGGCATGTGGGTGCTGCTGGTGGAGGGACACCGCGCACGGCCGGGGGGCCACGGCGAGGTGGACTGGCTGCTGCGCATGCGTGCCGCAATGGCGGGCGGCGCGTTCCTGGTCGGCCTCTCGACGCTTCAGGGCGAGTTCGATAACGGCGTGCCGCAGTTCCAGCTCGTCTTCCAGCCGATCCTGCTGATGATCGCCGCGAGCGTGGGCCTGGTGGCCGCGCGCGTGCGGATCGGGCGCTTCGGGGCGCTCCAGGCGGTGGCCTCGTACCTTGTCATTCGTGGCCTGTTGACCGTGGTCGTCGGCCCCGTGCTCGGCCGGAACACGCTGCACTTCCCGCTCTACATCGTCGAGGCGCTGATCGTGGAGCTCGTGGCGTGGCGCGTCCAGCGCGACCGCCCGCTCACGCTCGGCATCGTTTCCGGCGCGTTGATCGGCACCGTCGGCCTTGCCGCCGAGTGGGACTGGTCGCACGTCTGGATGCCGCTGCCGTGGCCGTCGGCGCTGCTGCCGGAGGCGGCGATCTTCGGGCTCGTGGCCGCGCTGGCCGGCGGCGTGCTCGGTGGCTTCATCGGCCGAGCGCTCACCGCGGGCGAGCTGCCACATCAGGCCGCGCCGCGCTGGCTGCTGCCGGTGGCCGCCACCGCCGCGCTCTTCTGCATCGCCTTCCCAATGCCGATGACCACGGGAGGCCAGGCGAGCGCGTCGGTGACGCTGCGCGACCTCACGCCGGCGCCGCATCGCACCGTGGCCGCCACGGTGAAGCTCACGCCGCGGAACGCCGCGAAGGACGCGGACTGGCTCACCGTCACCTCCTGGCAGGGCGGCGGCCTGGTGATCGACCGGCTTCACCGCGTGTCCGAGGGCGTGTACCAGACCACCAAGGCGATCCCGGTGTACGACAGCTGGAAGACGATGCTGCGGCTGGAGAACGGCCGCGCCGTGAGCGCGGTGCCCATCTACCTGCCCGAGGACCGTGCGATCCCGGCGAAGGAGGTGCCCGCGACCACGACGTTCACACGCGACTTCGTGCGCGACAAGAAGATCCTCCAGCGCGAGGCGATCGGTGGCACCACGTGGCTGGCGCTGCCGGCGTACCTGCTGCTCGGCGCGATCGCAGCGGGCTGGCTGGTCGCGATCGGGCTCGGGCTGAGGCGGCTCGAGACCACCGCGGGTGAGGGCGCCGCGTTGCCCACGCACCGCGGCTCGCGTTTCGCCCGCCGGCGTCGTGGCAGGGTGGTGACGCCCGTATGAGCGAGCTACCGCTGGCACACATGGGGCACGTGCTCGTGGACCTGCCGATCTTCTTCGGCCCGGTGCTCGTGCTCAGCCTGTGGATCGTCTGGCAGACCCGGCGGGACCGGCGGCGCCGGAGCTAGCGCAGAACCGCGACTGGCTCCGCGCGCGGCGCCTGCTCGGGCCGCTGCGCGGGCTGCTCGCCGCGCTTCATCGGCCGCTTGACCCGCACGTACTCGGCCAGCAGGTAGGAGCCGATCACCGCGGCGGCGGCCAGCGCCTGGGCCGCGAGCGTCTCCACCGTCGGGAAGATCGCCAGCCACAGGCCCATCCAGCCCGGGAGCGTGAAGCCCAGCGTGGTGGTGGGCAGCCAGCCGGCCAGCTGCAGCTCCTGCATGCTCTCGCCGACCATCACGACGAGCACGAAGCCGATCGTGGCGCCCGTGAGGACGAGCATCTTCTTGTAGGGCAGCTTGTGGTGCGCGACGAAGGTGAGCACTCCGATCACGGCGGTGAGCGCCAAGCCGATCGCCACGCCCTCGAGCACCACGCCCGCGCCGTACTTGATGCGCAGGTTCTGCAGGAAGAGCACGATCTCGAAGCCCTCGCGGTAGACGGCCGTGAACCCGAGCGCCACGAGGCCGGCGGTGAGCCCGCGGCCGCCCTCGGCCAGCAGTCGGCGGCGACGGTTGTGGTGGTGGGCGATCCAGCCGGTCCAGTAGACGCGGTGGAAGAACCAGTTCATCACCACGAGCAGCACCAACACGGCGAGCAGCCCGGTGGCGGCCTGGATGTCGAGGCCGGACGCGCCGAGCGAGCCGATCAGCCACACCGCGATGAACCAGGTGGCCACGGAGGCCCCGAACGCGAGCCCCGCGCCGGCTGCGACCGGGCGGCGCTTCAACTGGTTGGCGCCGCGGAAGCTGGCGGTGACCGCCGCCACCACGAGAATCGCCTCGAGGCCCTCGCGCAGCACCAGCAGGCCGCTGTCCATGATCACCGCGCCGTGGCTCAGCTTGGCGCTGTCAGTGGGGTCCGGCACGCCTCCCTGGGCGGTGAGAGCGGCATAGGCGAGCAGGCCGCCCAGGATGGCCGCGATGACCATCCACGTGCGACTGCCGAAGCCGGTAGAGAGGCGGGGGGAAGGGTCCACCAGTTAGGGAACCCTAACACCTCCAAATCCGGTGCGGGTCATGACCCCCCAGCTGGCCTCGCGCCCGGTGAGCGCGCGGAACAGCCCCTTCAGGCGCCACCAGGCGTGCAATTGACGATATCCAACGTTCTCCACGGCCACGGCGCCGACGGCCGCGAGCAGGTCGCGCCAGCGCCTGTAGCGGTGGAACGAGAACTCCTCGACGGCCAGCGCCGAGACGGACACGAAGGCTCCGTAGCCGAACGCCACGCCGGCGAAGAGCAGCGCGAAGGCGACGTTGGCAAGGCCGAAGATGAGGGCGAGGATGACCACCAGCACGCCGAACAGCTCCACCACCGGGCCGAGCAGCTCGAACACGAGGTAGTAGGGGAGCACGAGCAGCCCGATGCGCCCGTAGCGCGGGTTGCCGATCATCCGGCGGTGGCGCCAGAGCACCTCGCCGAGGCCCTGCGACCACCGCGTCCGCTGCCGGGACAGGATCTTCGTGCTGTGCGGCACCTCGGTCCAGCAGACCGGCTCGGCCACGAAGGTGACGCTGTAGTCGCGCTTCTCCTTGCGCAGGCGGTGGTGGATGCGGGCCACCAGCTCCGCGTCCTCGCCGACCGTCGTGAGGTCGAGCCCGCCGACCTCGACCACCACGTCGCGGCGGAACACGCCGAAGGCGCCGGAGATGATGAGGAGGCCGCCGATCTTCGACCAGCCGGTGCGGCCGAGCAGGAACGAGCGCAGGTACTCGAGCACCTGCACGCGCTCGATCCAGCCGCGCGGCATCGTGGCGTCCACCAGCCGGCCGCTCTCGATGTGCGAGCCGTTGGCCGCCCGGATCACTCCGCCCGACGCCACCACGCGGCGCGGGTCGTCGATGAACGGCTTCACCACGCGCAGGAGCGCGTCCTCCTCGAGCAGCGAGTCCGCGTCCACCATGCAGATGAGCGGATGGCGCGCGGCGTTGATGCCCACGTTGAGCGGGTCGGAGCGCCTGCCGCTGTTCACCTTCCGCACCACCACGAGCGGGCCGCCGCCGGCCGGCACGTGCGTGGAGAGCACCTGGCCTATGGTGGGCACGTCGCTGGCGATCGCGCGGTTGGTCTCCACGAGGTCGAATGCCTCCCGCATGCGCTCGAAGGTCTCGTCCGAGGAGCCGTCCTCCACCACCACCACCTCGTACTCCGGGTACTTGAGCGAGAGCATCGCCCGCACGCTGTCCACGATCGACAGCTCCTCGTTGTAGGCGGGCACCAGGATCGAGACCGCCGGGGTGAGCGGGTTGGCGAAGATGTCGTCGTGGCCCGCGAAGCCGAGGCGCCGCAGCCAGCGTGACACGTCCACTGCGGCGATGCAGATCAGCACCAGGTAGCCCGAGTTGAGCAGCAGGAAGTAGCCCAGCACGAACCAGTCGAAGCCGGTGACGATGTCGCGCAGCACGGGTCGCTCCTAGGCGGCCAGGCGACCGCGGGCGTAAGCCGCGAGAGCCACGCGGTCGAGCGCGTCGCGCGCCTCGGCTGAGCCGGCGCCGGCCTCGGTCGCCACCAGCTCGAGCCGGGTAAGGGCAACCGTGCCACAGGTGGAGAGCGCCTCCGCGGCGCGGCGTGCGAGTCCATGGCTGCCGCTCCGGAGCGCGTCCTCGAGAGCGGTGACGCCTTCCTGGCCGCCCAGCGCGCCGAGCGCGGTTGCGGCCGCCTCGCGTAGGGCGGGGGGCTCATGGAGCGCGAGCGTGGCGACCAGCGGCGCCACCGCGCGCGGCAGGCCGATGCGGCCGAGCGCGCCGGCGGCGGCGATGCGAGTCTGAAGGTCTGGGTCCTCGGCGAGCACCGCGATGAGGTCGTCGGCCGCCTCGGTGCCGCCCAGCCGCCCAAGGAGCTCGGCGGCCACCTGACGGACGCCCGCTGGGCGCTCCGACTCGAGGCCCCCGCGCAGCCCGGCCACGGCGGCGGGGCCTATGTGGAGCAGCGCCATCGTCACGATGCCGGCGGGCACCTGGCGCGGGCCATCTAGCACCTCGAGCAGCGCGGGCACGGCGTCGGTGTCGCCCAGCTTGCCGAGCGCGCGCGCCGCGGCGGCGCGAACGTCGGAGTGCGAGTCGGCGAGCAGGCGGCGCAGGTCGGGCAGCGCGAACGTGTCGCCGGCCGCGCCGAGCAGCTCGGCGGCACGAGCGCGGCTCACGGCGCCGGGAAGACGGGTGTTGCGTCGGGCCTTGGCGATCGTGCCGCGGTCGGCGAGTACGCGCGCGAGCGAGTCGCGGTCCTCGCCACGGAGCTTGGGCAGCAGTCCGGCGGCCAACGAGTCGAGCGAGCGGCCAGCGGCGCGGCCGGCCACCTCGAGCGCCGCCGGATCCGGGTTCTCATCGGCCAGATAGCGGAGCAGCGACGGACGGACGAGGCCCTCGAGGCGGTCGCGCCTGCGCTCGCTCGCGGCGCGCAGGGCCTTGCGAGCCGCCGTGAGCAGCAGCAGAACCACGAGCACGACGGTGAGCGCCACCAGGGCGGCGCTAAAGGCCCCTGCCAGGGTCATCTCTTGTTACCCGACGCGCGCCAGGAGCGCGTTGACCCTGCTAACGAGCTCCCTGGGGCTGAAAGGCTTCGAGATGTAGTCGTCGGCGCCGGTGGCGAACCCGCGCTGCACGTCGGCCTCCTGCGCCCGTGCCGTGAGCAGGATGACCGGCATGCCCGCGGTGTCAGCATCCTCGCGGAGTCGCTGGCACACCTCGGGGCCGGTCAGCCGCGGCATCATCCAGTCGAGCAGCAAGACGTCCGGCCGGAGCTCACGGGCGGCGGCAAGGCCGGTCTCGCCATCGGCCTCGGCGTAGGTCTCGAACCCAGCGTTGGCCAGCTTGAACGTGAGCATGTCCCGGATGTCCGGGTCATCGTCGACTAGGAGGATGCGAGGCATGCGTGGGACCTCTCGGAGCGGATTGATTGAGGGTCGGCGCACTGTGCGCCTATCCGCCATATCGACCAGCCGCACAAGGTCTTTAGGGGTTATTTTTCTGCTCTCTTGAGCGGTGACTACAACATCAATCTGGACGACAAGTACGGCTCGTCCACGCTGATCGACATCCCGGCCGAGATGGCCGCCAACGAGCCCTGGTTCAACCAGACGCTCACCACCGTGAACGACGCGGTGGTGCGCCTCGGCATCATCGAGGGCGACTTCCACTGGCACAAGCACGACGACCAGGACGAGTTCTTCCTCGTGCTCGAGGGCCGGCTCTTGATCGACATCCAGGATGACGACACCGTCACCCTCGACCCGCACCAGGGCTACACGGTGCCGCGCGGCGTGGTGCACCGCACGCGCGCGCCCGTGCGCACCACCATCGTGATGGTGGAGGCGGCCGGCGTCGTGCCGACGGGCGACTGAGCGCGCATGGCCCGTGACGTGACCGAGCTGCTCGAGCGGCTCGTGGCCATCGATTCCGTGAACCCGTCGCTCGTGCCGGGCGGCGCGGGGGAGGGCGAGATCGCCCGCTTCATCGCGTCGTGGGCAGGCGAAGCGGGGCTCGATGCCGAGCTGGTCGAGGCGACGCCCGGGCGCCCGAGCGCGCTGGTGCGCGCCCGCGGCTCGGGCGGCGGCCGGACGCTGCTCCTGTGCGGCCACATCGACACCGTGGGCGTCGAGGGGATGACCGCTCCGCACACGCCGCGCGTGGACGGCGACCGGCTCTACGGGCGCGGCGCGTACGACATGAAGGCCGGCGTGGCGGCGGCGGTCATCGCGTGCCGCTCGGCCGCGGGCCTTGGGTTGCGCGGCGACGTGGTGGTTGCTGCCGTGGCCGACGAGGAGCACGCCAGCTTCGGCGTGCAGGAGGCGCTCGAGTCGCTGAGCGCGGACGGCGCGATCGTCACCGAGCCCACCGAGATGCAGCTGGCCACGGCGCACAAGGGCTTCGTGTGGCTCGAGGTGGATGTGACCGGACAGGCCGCACACGGCTCGCGGCCACACCTGGGCGTGGACGCGATCGTGAAGGCCGGTCCGATCCTCACCGGTATCGGCGAGCTGGACGAGCGGCTGCGCGAGCGCGAGCACCCGCTGCTCGGGCCGGGCTCCGTGCACGCGTCGCTGATCGAGGGCGGGCTCGAGCTGTCCACCTACCCTGATCGCTGCAAGGTGAGCCTCGAGCGGCGAACGCTGCCTGGCGACACTGGCGCCGACGCCGAGCGGGAGGTCGCCGAATTGCTCGACGCCTGCCGCGCCGAGGACCCGGCGCTCGTGGCCAAGAGCCGCACGCTGCTAGTGCGCGGGCCGTTCGAGATCGCCTCGGACCACGAGCTCGTGGGCCTCGTGCGCGATGCCGCCGCCGGAGTGCTGGGGTCGCCGCCGCCGATTGTGGGGGTGAGCTACTGGGCGGACGCCGCCTTCATCGCCGCGGCTGGCGTCCCCACCGTGCTGTTCGGCCCGAGCGGCGAGGGCGCGCACGCGGTGGAGGAGTGGGTGAGCATCCCCGACACGATCGCCTGCACCGACGTGCTCACCGCGGTGGCTGCCAGGTTCTGCGCATGAGCGTGTTCGTGAACCCGCACCGCCGCGACGGTGCCGTGCCGCCGCCGGCCGGCGAGGAGGTGCTGCGCTTTCACCGCTCGCTGCCCGGCTACGAGCCCACTCCGTTGCGCGATGTGGCCGGCGCGCTGCTCAAGGACGAATCGAATCGTTTCGGCCTGCCGGCCTTCAAGATCCTCGGCGCGTCGTGGGCCGTCGAACGGATGCTGCGCGAGCGGCCGGATGTGCGCACGCTGTGCGCCGCCAGCGCCGGGAACCACGGGCGCGCGGTGGCGCGCGCCGCCGCGTGGCGCGGGCTTGGCTGCCGGATCTTCCTGCCGGCAGCCGCGGCAGCCGCGCGTGCCGACGCCATCGCCTCCGAGGGCGCTGCGGTGGTGCGCGTGGATGGCGGCTACGAGGACGCGGTGGCTGCGGCCGAGCGGGCGGGGGAGGAGCCCGGCGCCGCGAACGTGCCGGACGTGTCCTACGAGCCGGACGCGCCCGTGCCGGCCTGGGCCACCGAGGGCTACTCCACGCTGTTTCGCGAGGCGGCCGAGCAGGCCGGCGACCCGATCGACGTCGTGATCGTGCCGATAGGAGTGGGCTCGCTGGCCGCGGCGGCAGTGCGCTTTGCGGCGCACGTCGATCCGCCGGCCGCCGTGTTCGGCGTGGAGCCGGTGACGGCGGCGTGCATAACCGCCTCGCTCAAGGCGGGCCAGCCGGTGGAGGTCCCGACGCCCGGCACGACGATGGCCGGCCTCGACTGCGCGCGCCCCTCGGCCGTGGCCTGGCCGGTGCTGCGCGATGGCCTCTACGGGACGGTGACGGTCACCGATGCGCAGGCCGCCGCGGCCATCCGCGAGCTAGCGGCGGTCGGCCTGGAGATCGGCGAGTCGGGCGCCGCCGCGCTGGCGGCCCTGCACGTGCTCGGACGCTCCGGCCAGCTTCGCGCGGGCGGACGCGTCCTCCTGATCGCCACCGAGGGTGCGACCGATCCGGACTCCTACCATCGCGCCGTGAGCGCTCGCAAGACCATCGACGAGCTGCTTGATGAGACGCGCGAGCGGCTCGAGCGCTTGGACCCCGACGAGGCGAGCGCGGCCGCGGCGGAGGGTGCATTGCTCATCGACATCCGATCCGACCACCAGCGCGCGGCGGACGGCGTGGTGCCGGGAGCGATCTACTTCCCGCGCAACGTGCTCGAGTGGCGCTGCGACCCGGCCTCCGACGGCTACGACCCGCGCGTGGACAGCCTCGACCGGCGGCTGATCGTGATGTGCAACGAGGGCTACGCGTCGAGCCTGGCCGCGGCCACCCTGCAGGACATCGGCTTCGCGAACGCCACCGATCTGGCCGGCGGCTTCCAAGCGTGGCGCGCCGCCGGGCTGCCGATCGAGCCGCTC
>JBKPDA010000092.1:0-10761 GCA_046727635.1 Actinomycetota bacterium
GGTAGGAAGTACGAACTGAGCCTCGTCACGGGGGCGAGTGTATTGATGAGGTCACAGGTCACAGATCACAGGTCACAGGCTTTCCCGTGACCTGTCACCCGTGACCTGTGACCTGGTCTCTATCGATCGTTCACGCTTCCAGCGCGGCTGAAATACGTGGTTCCGTTCGGCGCCGTCCACGCGATACGCCACGTGCCGCCGGTGCCCGATTGGCTCACCGTCGCGAAGCCGCGGCCGTTCGTGGTCTTCGTCGCCACCGTCTGGAAGCCGCCGCCGGTGTCGTGCTGGATCTGCACGGTCTGCGCCGCGCCGCCGGCTGGGCGCACCCAGAACCAGATCGACGAGCTGCCGCCCTTCCTCGTCACCCAGATCGGCAGCCGGTAGGCGTCGTAGCCCGGCTTCGGCGAGCCGTTCTGGAACTCCAGGCCTGTCTGAAAGACGGATGGGTCGTTCCCGTCGTCAACGAGCTCGTACTGGGAGACGCTCTTGACGAGCTTGTTCTTGTAGGCGGTGTAGTCCATCTGGTTCAGCCACATCGCCTGCTTGACGGGTGGCACGCCGTACTGCGGGTTCGGTGGGTCGGTCTGGATGCCGTACTCCGTGAAGTACACGGGCAGGTTGCGCTTGATCGCGTGGCCCTTCGCGCCGAGGGCGAGCACCTTCTTGAGCCGGTCGAGCACGGCCAGAGTGATGTCGCCCTTGTTCTTGGGCTTGCGCAGCGCCGGCCCGATGGCAGACGTGTTGTACGGATGGTGCGCGAAGCCGGAGATGCCGGAGAAGCGCTTGAACTTGTTGCAGCCAAGCGCGGCGGTGCGGATGTGGTGGCCCTTCTTGTCGACGCAGAACAGCGCCAGCAGGAACGAGGTCGGGTCCGTGCTGTTGCCGCGCGCGGTCGGGGCGGTCTCGCCGAGGAGCACCGTGTCGCGTGAGTGACCGCTCGCCTTCAGCCCGGCGAGCCCCGCGTAAACGAGGTCGCGGTAGTACTTCGCCGCCACCACAAGGCCGTGGCTCTTCTGCGGGAAGATCCAGCCGACCTGGTCCGGCTCGTTCCAGAAGGACCAGCGGTTGACGCGCGGCAGCGTGGTGCCGCCGGACGGCGTGAAGCTGCCCGAGTAGCGCTTGGCCACGGCGGTGACGAATGCCTTGTAGTAAGTCGGGTTCGGCTGGCAGTTGCGGTACTTGCCGGGCCGCTTGCACTGCGCCCAGAGAGGCGTGAAGCCGGCGGGCGTCATCAGCACCTGGATGCCGCGGGCGGCGGCGCCGCGGACCAGCGCGTCGTACTGGGCCCACGCGCTTGCCGAGTAGGTGTTCGGGTTGGTGAGGTCTCCGCTCGGCTTGGTGCGGGAGTCGGCGTTTGGCGCGAGTCGCTGCCAGAACACGAGCGTGTGGATGGTGTTCACGCCGAGCCCCTTGAGCTGGTCGAGGTAAGGGCCCGGGTTGCCGGACAGAAGGACGCTGTCGTCCTGGAAGACTGATTCCTGCGTGTTGCTCGCCTGCGCGGCGGGCGCGATGGCCACAGCTAGCGCGGCGGATGCGAGAAGGGCAACTATGAGCTTTGGCATGGGTGTTCGAACGCGTGGCCGGGGGCAGAGTTGCGGGCGCGGTCGACGCGCCACCCTACAGGTCCTAGGTGCGGGTAAAGCGCCGGCCGGCGGTGGGTGAGCGGTCTTCGTCGAGGCGGACGCGCTTGTAGCCGGCGCCTATGCCCATAGCGGGATCGGGGGTGCCGTTCGCGTTTCCGTCGGCCGCCGCGGCCTCGAGCGCGGCCATGCGCTCGGGGGTCATCTCGTCGGCGTTTTCCTCCTCGATCTTGGCGAGCCACTTGGCGCCCTCGGCGGACTTGCGCTCGTCGATCTCGGTGCGACCCGCCGCGAGCGACTTGTCGATCTCCACGAACAGCTCGTCCACGAGCCGCTCGGTGGGCACCTTCCGCAGCGGCTTGCCGCCGGCGAAGATCAAGCCCTCGTTCTTGGCGCCGGTGATGCCGAAGTCGGCGTGGGACGCCTCGCCGATGCCGTTCACCGCGCAGCCCAGCACGGCCACCTCGACCGGCTCTTCGTAGGTCTCGAGCCGCTGCTCGATCTCGGCCACCACGGTGTCCATGTCGAACTGCAGGCGGCCGCAGGTGGGGCAGGCGATCAGCACCGGTCCCTTCTCGCGCAGCTTGAGCGCCTTGAGGATCTCCCAGGCCACCTTCACCTCCTCCTCCGCGTGGAAGGTGGAGAGCGAGATGCGGATCGTGTCGCCGATGCCGTCGGCGAGCAGCGTGCCGAGGCCGACGGAGGACTTCAAAGACCCCGACCACTTCGTGCCGGCCTCGGTGATGCCGAGGTGCAGCGGGTAGTCGATCTTCGAGGCGAGCAGCCGGTTCGACGCGATCGTGTTGGGCACGCTCGTGGACTTGATCGACACCTTGAAGTTCTCGAACTCGAGTCGCTCCATCAGCTCTACGAACTCGACGGCCGCCTGAACGAGCGCCTCGACGGAGTTCTCGCGCTCGAGCTCGTGCAGGTGCTTGGGCAGCGAACCGGAGTTCACGCCAATGCGCATCGGCACGCCCGCGGCCTTGGCCTTCTCGGCCACCTGAGCCACCTTGTCTGGCCCGCCGATGTTGCCCGGGTTGAGGCGGATGCAGTGCGCCCCGGCGTCGATGGCCTTGAGCGCCAGCGTGTAGTTGAAGTGGATGTCCGCGATGATCGGGATCGGCGACTCCACCACCAGGCGCCTGAGCGCCTCCACGTCCTGGTCACGCGGCACGGCGCAGCGCACGAGGTCGGCGCCGGCGTCCGCGATGTCGCGGATCTGCTTGAGGGTGGCGTCGTAGTCCGCCGTCTCGGTCTTGGTCATCGACTGCACGGCGACGGGCGCGCCGCCGCCGATCGGCACGCCGCCGACCCAGATTTGCCTCCGGGAGGCCATTACGCAGATCGTAGCGACGAGGCGTTCAAGGGGCCGCGGGGAGGTGCAACGGCGCCTGCACGCCCTCAACGCGGCCGTTCTTCACGTTCTCGCGCACCCAGGCCGACAGCGCCTGGAACGGCAGCGTTGGCTTCCCGTCCTGGGCGATCAGACTGGTGTTGAAGCGGACTCCGGGCGGCGGCGAGACCAGGATGTACTGGAGCATCTCCTTCACCCGCGGGTTGCGCTCGGCGATGTCGAACGCCTGCTTCAAGTAGCTCGCGCGCTGGGCGGGCGGCACGGCCACGGGCCCCGTGGCGAAGTAGCCGAACTCGGTGAGGTAGACGTCGAGCGGCTTGCCGTCCGGCGTCTCGAGCGCCTTGGCCTGCGCCAGGTGGTCGAGCGCGTTCGTGAGCCGGCCGAGGGTTCCCATCGTCACGTTGTCGGCCCCCGGATACGGCGCCGCGGGCGGGTTGGCGAACTCGTACGGGTGGTGCGCGTAGCCGTCCGACAAGAGCGTCGGGCACTGCTTGATGGGCGCGTAGATCTGGTTACGGCACAGCACCGCGCGCAGGAAGGCCAGCGGCCCGATCGCGCGGCTCGCCTCCTGGTAGGGCGCCGTCTCGCCGATCAGCACCTTGGCCGAGGGGTCGGCGGCCTTGATCGCGCCGTACGCCGCGCTGTAGAGCGCCCTGTACTGCTCCGGCTCTGTGCGCAGCGGGGCGAGCCAGCCCACGTAGTTCGGCTCGTTCCAGATGCTGTACAAATCCACGCGGCCCTTGAAGTGGCGCGCTGCCGCTCCGGCGAACTCTCCAAACCGCGTGGGATCCGGGCGCACGATGCCGGCTTTGTGATTGCCCGTCGCCCAGGCCGGCGCCGGGCCGGTGAGGTTGAGCTGGAGGCGTATGCCGTGGCGTGCCGCATCGTCGATCAGGCTGTCGTAGCGCGACCAGTCGTAGTGGATCGTCGAGGGCGCTCGGGTGCTGTCGGGCTCCACCCCCGGCACGCGGTTCCAGATCACCAGCACCCGCAACCGGGTGACGCCCAGGCTTTGCGCCTGATTGAGCGCCGTCTCGCGGTCGTAGTAGTCCCTGTTGAGAAAGACGGCGTCGTCTTGGAGCGCCACCTCCAGCTTGCCCCTCGCGCTGCTGGAGCTTCCGCAACCAGAAGCGACGAGAGACGCGGTCACGAGGAGAAGCGCCCCCAGCGCGACTGGCCGCACCGGCCGCCTGGAAAGCATGCATCGGGATCGTACCCAGGCATTCCGGCGATCAAGCCCGCTCAAGCGGGCCCGGCCTGCGGCCGAAGACAAGCTTCGATGCGTCTTCGCCCATTCGTGCTCGCCTTCGCGCTGCTGCTCGCTCCTGCGGGCGCAGCGCAGGCGAGCATGTTCCTCCCGCCGCCCGGCAAGGTGTTCGCGGGGCTCTCCGGCGGCGGCGTCTCGAGCTTCGAAGCCGCGGCCGGCAAGCACTCCGCGGTGCTGCAGTCCTTCGCCGCCTGGGACGCCACCGGGACCGGCTACCTCACGAGCGCTCGGCACGCCCACGCCCGCTCGATGATCCACATCTCAACGAAGTCGATGAGCGGCCATGAGGCCATTACGCCGCGCGGCATCGCGATGGGCCACGGTGACGCCCACGTGCTCTACTTGAACCGCACGATGGCCGACAACGGCCAGGTGGTTTATGTCCGCCCGATGGCCGAGATGAACGGCTCCTGGAACCCGTACTCGGCCTACTACGCGAACGGGTCGCCAAAGGGTGGCGCCCACTCCACCGGCAACTTCAAGAAGGCCTGGCGGCGCCTCGTGCTGATCCTGCGCGGCGGGCCGGTGCGCGACATCAGCGCTCGCCTGAAGAAGCTCGGGATGCCGCCCGTGCGCGGCGCCCGCGGCACCCTCCCCACCCCCAAGGTCTCGTTCGTCTGGGATCCCGAGGTGTGGGGCGATCCCAACGTGCCGGGCAACGCGGCCCGCGCCTACTGGCCGGGCGCGGCGTTCGTGGACTGGGTGGGCACCGACTTCTACTCCAAGTTCCCCAACTACCGCGGCCTGAACGCCTTCTACAACGAGTTCCGCCGCAAGCCGTTCGCGTTCGGCGAGTGGGCGCTCTGGGGGCATGACGACCCGGCCTTCGTGCGCGGCCTGTTCGGCTGGATCAAGAGCCACAAGCGCGTGCGCATGGTGATGTACAACCAGGGCACCGACCCCTCGCGGAGCCCGTTCGTGCTGAGCCGCTACCCGCACAGCGCCGCGATGCTGCGCCAGGAGCTGGCCAGCCCGCTGTTCGCCCCGGTGGCGCCTGAGTTCGCGGGCGCCTAACGCGCCTCGGCCGCCTGCAGCCGGGACCCTCGGCTGATACCGAGGAACGTGAGCAGGCAGGTGACCGCCAGCACGGCGTACGGCACGGCGTCCGAGGTGGCCTCCGCCAGACCGGCGCTACCCGCGTCGCCCACCACCTGCCCCACGCCCCAGGCGAGGTTGAACAGCCCGAACGCGTAGCCCTGGTCGAGATCAAGGCGCTCGGCTCCGGCCGAGATCATCCCGCCGGCGGGCGCGTAATAGGCGCCGAACGCCGGGTCGGCGGCCACCACGAGCACGAACAGCAGCGGCACGCTGTCGGGGAGCGGGAGCAGAATCACGAACGCGGCCGAGAACAGCAGTCCCACCTGCACCGGCCTCCGCCAGCCACTGTGGTCCGAGATGCGCCCGACGATCGGGCTGGTGAGCCCTGCCCCGACGGCGGCGATCAGGAACGCCGCGCCCACGGTGACGCCGCTCGCGCCCAAGTGGTCGAGCCGCAGAGGCGCGAGCACGGCCATCGTGCCGAACAGCAGCGCGCCGAGCGTGGTGAGCCACATGCCCACCAGCACCCGCGGGTCGCGCAGAGCGGGCCGTAGGGCACCCAGCCCGTGACCACCGCTCGGCCCGGGCGCGTCCTCGGTGAGGGTCCAGCATGAGAGCACGAGCCCGAGCGCCCCCACCAGCGAGAACACGAGCTCGGGGCTCGTCTCCCGAGCCAGCACCCCGAGCACCGGCCCGAGCAGCGCCCCGGCGATGGCGGCCGCCAGCGCGGTGCCGACCAGCTCGCTCCGCCGGCTTCCCTCCGCTCGCAAGATGAGCCATGCCAGCCCGCCGGCCCACGACGCGGCCCCGCCGACGCCCTGAAGGAAGCGCGCGGCGTCGAGTAGCGCCACGTGATGGGCGAAGCCGAACGCCACGCTGGACACGACCATCAGGGCGAGGCCCACGAGCACGGTGGGCCGTACGCCGATACGCGCGGCCAGCCACCCTCCCGGGAGCGCAGCCAGCAGCGTTCCCGCGGGATAAGCGGCGGCGAGCACACCTGCCGCCGACTTGCTCAGCTCGAAGTGGTGCTCGTAGTAGGGCAGGAGCGGCGTGATGGCCGCGTAGAACATCGTGTCCACGAGGACGATCGCTGCCACTAGCACTACGAGCCGGCGCATGCTTCGAGCGATCCTAGCCCTCGCCGGCGCGCCAGCAGAGCGTGCGCTCCGGCGCCAGCCTGAGCAGCGGCCCGGGCGGCGGCTCCGAGCGGTAGGGCGCGTATTTGGCGGCGAGCGCGTCCATTCCAGCGGGATCCTCCTCAGCCGGGACGACCTCCACGCGCCCCAGCACCTGCACCCAGGCGAGCGCGCTCCAGTCGTCGTCGTAGTGGTCCACCGTCAGCGCCACCTCCGGGCGCCGGCGCAGGAAGCGCAGGCGGGCGGGCTCGACGCCCGGGCGCTTCGGCTTCTGGTCGATCGCGCTGTAGAGGGCGCCTCCGGCGAGCGCGAAGGTGACCGGCAGGACGCGGGGTCTATCGTCGTCGTCGAGGAGGCCGAGCCGCGCGATCCTCGCGGTGCGGAGCATCTCGTTTGCCCAAGCCGGAATCCGGTCAATCACCACTCGATCGGAGCTTAAGGAGATATGCGATGGAGATCGGAATCGGACTGCCAAGCACGGTTCCCGGAGTGGACGGAGAGTCGCTCGTGGAATGGGCGCTCCGCGCGGAGCGCAACGGCTTCTCCACGCTCGGCACGATCGACCGCATCGTGTACCCGAACTACGAGTCGCTCATCGCACTCGCTGCGGCGGCGGCCGTGACCAAGCGCATCCGCCTGACCACCTCGATCCTGATCGCGCCCCTGCGTCGCAACGCCGTACTGCTCGCGAAGCAGGCGGCTACCCTCCACCACCTTTCTGGCGGCCGGCTCGTGCTTGGCCTCTCACCCGGCAGCCGCGAGGACGATTACGAGGTGAGCGGGATCGACATCCGCACACGGGGGCGCGAATTCGATCGCCAGCTCGAGGTGATGAAACGCGTCTGGGCGGGCGAGGAAAAGGGCTTCGCCGGACCGGTGGGGCCGAAGGTCGATGAGCCTCCGCGGCTCATGATTGGAGGGACCGTGGATGCCAGCTTCCGCCGGGCCGCCGAATACGGAGACGGCTGGATCATGGGCGGCGGCGACCCGCAGGACTTCCCTGAGGCGCTGGGGAAGCTCAAGGACGCTTGGGCCGCAGCCGGTCGTGAAGGAGCGCCGCGCACGGCCACGCTCGCCTACTTCTCACTCGGCCCAGATGCGCAGAAGAACGCCGATTGGTACCTGCGCGACTACTACGGCTGGCTCGGTGACGAGGTCTCCGGCTACATCGCCCAAGGTGCGGCCTTGGATGAGAGCGCCGTCGCGCAGAGGGTCGCCACGCACGAAGAGGTGGGCTCCGACGAGCTGATCCTGTTTCCGTGCTCCAGCGACCCGGAGCAGGTGGACCTGCTGGCGCAGGTGGTGCCGGGCCTGGCTACACGGTGACGTCGATGTACCGGGCCGCGACGTCGCCGGCCACCATCCGTGCGCCTTCCTCGCCCAGGCTGCGGTCCTGCTGCTTCACGCCGCTCTTGATCGACTCGACGAGTGCCTCGCTCGGCCTGTGCCGATGCTCTTGCCGCTGGGCCTGAAGGTAATGCTGCAGCCCCGTGGACTGCGTGGCGCTGACGTCCATGCGTCCACGGGTAATCGGCCGGTGCCCGCGGACCTTTAGCCCGAATACAGCGCCTCGATCTCCTCGGCGTACTTCTGGGCGATCGGCTTGCGCTTCAGCTTCATCGTCGGTGTCAGCTCGTCGCCGCCGGGCTCCCAATCGGTCTGCAGGATCGTGAACTTCTTGATCTGCTCCACGCGCGCCATCGACTCGTTGGCCGCCTCCACCCCTCGCTGCACCTCCGCGATCACGTCGGGCTCGCGGGCCAGGGACTCGAACGAGGTGTCGGCAATCCCGCGCTGCTGCGCGAAGGCCGGCGCCACGTCCGGATCGAGGGTGATCAGCGCCACGTTGTAGGAGCGCGCGTCGCCGATCGCGATCGCCTGGCCGATCAGCGGGCTCGACGCCTTCACCTTCGCCTCGATGTTGGCCGGCGACATGTTCTTGCCGGCCGCGTTGATGATCAGCTCCTTCTTGCGGTCGACGATCTTGAGGTAGCCGTCCTCGTCGATCTGCCCCACGTCGCCGGTGTGGAGCCAGCCGTCGGGGTCGATCGTCTCGGCGGTCTTGTCGGGCGCGTTGCGGTAGCCCTCCATGATCACCGGGCCGCGGATCAGCACCTCGCCGTCGTCGGCAAGCTTCAGCTCGATGCCCGGGGCGGGCGGCCCAACGGTGCCGATCTTCACCCGCTCCGGCGGGTTGCAGGTGCCGGCGCCGCAGGTCTCGGACATTCCCCACAGCTCCGCGAGCGGCAGCCCGAGCGCGTGGAAGAACTCGATCACCTCGCGCGGCGTGGGCGCGGCGCCCACGTTCAGCGACTCGAGCTCGTCCAGCCCGAGCATCCCCCGGATCTTGGCCAGCACCTCCGCGTCGGCCTTGGCGTGCTCCTCGGCCAGCTCCGGCGGCACGGGCTCACCGGCCTGCTCCAGCTTGACCTTGCGCAGCCCCACGTCCAGCGCCCACTTCGTGGCCTTCTTGCGCTCCTCGTCCTGCTCCGCCTCGATGCCCGCCTCGAGCGCCGCCTTGAGCTTCTCGTAGATGCGCGGCACCGAGAAGAACCAGGTGGGCCGCACCTCGGGCAGGTAGGCGATCACCTCGCGCGCGTTCGGGCAGCAGGTGGCCGCGAAGCCGAGCATCAGCGGGAGGTAGTGGCTGCAGTTGCGCTCGGCCACGTGCGCCATCGGCAGGTACGACACAACCCGCCCGTCGTTCGGGAAGGGGATCAGCTTGTCGAACGAGCGCACCGCCTGGACGAGGTTGTCGTGCGTCAGCTGCACGCCCTTGGGCGGGCCGGTCGTGCCCGAGGTGTAGATCAGCGTGAGCTTGTCGCTCGGCTTCACGGCGCGCCACGAGGACTCGAAGTCGAACGAGCCGTCGCCCCGCTCCATCACCTCGTCAAGCGTGAGCACGCCCTCGGGCGCCTCGCCGTCCACCACAACGACGTGCTCCAGTGAGTCGCACGCCTTCTGCACCTCGAGGATGCGATCCAGAAAGGCCTGCTCGGTGACGAGGATGCGGCTCCCCGCGTCGCCCACCAGGAACTCGATCTGCTCCGCCGAGTACGTGTTGTAGACCGAGAAGGGCGTGGCGCCTACGTGCATGGTGGCCGTGTCGGCGAAGTGGAACTCGGGCCGGTTGGTGAGCATCAGGGCGAGGGTGTCGCCGGCGCGCAGTCCGAGCGAGGCGAAGCCGGCTGCCAGGCGCCGCACCTTGTCCGCGTACTCGCCCCAGGTGAACTCCTGCTCGCCGCCCTTGGTCCGCAGCGCGACGCGATCCGGGTGCGCCGAGGACGTCATCTGGAACGCCTCGCACAGCGTGGTCGCCTCCAGCCCAACCGGCTGATCGGGCCGCTGCCTCACCTCGGTCGTGGCCATGCCGTCCCTCCTCCTCGTCGCTAGAGGCACTATCTCATGTTCGTGGCGATACGTACGACTCGATAACCGGCGAGCAGGCGGGTGACGTCGCGTTCGCGGTCGTCCTCGAAGGCTTTGCGGTGGCGATGGAATGCCCAGCTGTCGAGCTCCACTATGAGCTTTTGCTCGGGCCAGACGGCGTCCACCAGCTTGCCTTCCACCGGCGTATTGATTACCGGCTTTGGAAGGCCAGCCTCGCAACAGAGCTCGAGGAACCTCGCTTCGAGTCCCTCGCGCGTGGCGGGCTCGATAACGGCATCAGCGAGGATCTCGCGGAGTGGTATGCGTCCCCGGCGGCTGGGGCTGCGCGTCATCGTGTCTTCGAGGGCTTTCAGGTCGATGATCCCCTTGCGCTCGGCCTCCGTCAGTGCCCGGATGACGTGGCTCTTCGGCGCGACCTCCGCCACGTCCAACAACGTGCGGGCCAACGTGGTGACGGGGATGCCGTCGATGGTGGCGACGTCGCCCGGATCCAGGCGGTGCACGCAGTGGGGTTGGATGCCTTTGCGTCGCTTCAACACGCCGCCGGGCACGGTCACATCGACGTCTCGTCGCGAGTCCGGCCGGATTCCCCACAGCCGCGCCGCCGCGCGACGACTGACCACGGCATCCGAGCCGCACGTGAGCACGGCCGCCATCAGCACACCGCGCCAGTCGATCGTACGCCGACCGACTGCATACACGCCCTGATGCACCCGGTGCAGGCGCCCGTTCGCCAACCGCCACTCGATGGCGCCCCTGCCGAACCCAAGCTCACGGAGCTGCCAGACAGCCACCACCCCGTGCTGGCGGTCGGCCAATTTTGCGATCTGGCGGTCACCTGAAATTCGCCCCCGCCGCGCAGATGAGCGCGCGCTCAGCGCGTCTTGAAGCCGCCGTTCGTCAGCTTGTCGATGTCGTTCGTGAAGCCGATGATGAACAGCAGGATCACGAGCATGAAGCCCACCACGCCGGCGCGTTCCATCACGCTGT
>JBKPDA010000093.1:0-10600 GCA_046727635.1 Actinomycetota bacterium
CTGGTTCGACTGGTTCAGGGAGCAGCGGCACGTCCGCAACGCGCTCGACCTCCGCCACGAGCTGAACACCATCGACCTGCGGGCGACCACCCCACTGAGCGCCGGCCAGGTGGACGACACGCCCTACGGAGGCGGCGCCGGGATGGTGGTGCGAGTGGACGTGGTCGAGGCCGCCCTGGCGGCCCGTTACGGCCGCGACCCGCTCGAGCTGCCGGCGACGCGCCGCGTGATCGCGCTGGCCGCGGGCGGCCGTCAGTTCGACGAAGGCCTGGCCAGCGAACTCGCGGCCGAGCCCGAGATCACGCTTCTATGCGGGCGCTATGAAGGGTTCGACGAGCGCGTCCACGAGCACTTGGCCTCCGACGTGGTTTCGATCGGCCCGTACGTGCTGGCCGGCGGCGAGCTCGCGGCGATGGTGGTCTGCGACGCGGTGCTACGCAAGCTACCCGGCGCCCTGGGCCATGAGGAGAGCGCTCTCGAGGAGTCGTTCAGCGAGGCGCTGGAGGGGGCGCCCGAGTACCCGCACTACACCCGCCCCGCGGAGTGGCGGGGCCACGCCGTCCCCGAGATCCTGCTGACCGGCGACCACGGAAGGATCCGCGAGTGGCGGCTCGAACAGAGCCGCAGGCGGATGGGTGGCGGCTGGTCTCTCGGCGGCCCAAGATAAGTCTTCGGCGCCTTCGATACCATTGGCCGCTGCGCGTCGAGCCCGGGGGGCCCCCGAGCTCCGGCGCCCTTCTTTTGCCATGAGTGGAGTAATCGAAAGCCTCGAGCGCGCCCAGCTGAAGCGCGTACCCAAGTTCCAGGCAGGGGATCGCGTCAAGGTCCACTTCCAGGTCGTCGAGGGCAGCCGCCGCCGTACCCAGGTCTTCGAGGGCGTGGTGCTGAAGCGGCAGGGCAGTGGAGCGCGGGAGACGTTCACAGTCCGCAAGCAGTCGTTCGGCGTGGGCGTGGAGCGAACGTTCCCACTCCATTCGCCGAAGATCGAGCGGATCGAGGTGGCCAGCCGCGGCGACGTCCGCCGCGCGAAGCTCTACTACCTCCGTGGCCGCGTTGGCCGTCGCGCCCGGGTGCGCGAGCGCCAGTACACCGGCCCGGAGCCGCCCGACGTGATCCCAGAGGCGTTCGACGAGCAGGGCGCTCAGGCCGACGCCGACGTGCTCGCGCCCGAAGAGGCGGAGGGGGTCGAGCAGACCGAGGAGACGGCCGCCAAGGCCGAGGGGACGGCCGAGGTCGCCGAGGCTGAGGAGCCGGCTGCCGAGGCCGAGGCGAGCGCCGAGGAAGCCGACGCGGCCGCCGAGGTTGCGCCGGCCGAGGAAGCCGCGAGCGAAGAGGCGGCGCCCACAGAGGACCCCGAAGCTGCTGACGAACCAGAGGCCGCGGAGGCCGGCGCCGAGGAGACGCCCGAGGCCTCTGCCGACGACGCCAAGTCCGAGGAGCCCTAGTGCTCCGGGCGCGGTCTTAGCCGCCCCGTGGCGCAGACCAGGCAGAGGAGCACGGCGGGCTCGCTTATCGAGCTCGTCACGATCGTCGCCGTCGCTCTCGGCCTTGCGCTCGCGATCCAAGCCTTCGTCGTCAAGCCTTACCGCATCCCGAGCGCGTCGATGGTGCCGACGCTCGAGATCGGCCAGCGCGTGCTCGTAGACCGCATAACCATGCACTTCAGCGACCCAGGGCGCGGCGACATCGTCGTCTTCCATCCGCCGCTCGGCGCCGATAACGATCAATGCGGGGTGTCGCCGCCTCCGGCCCAGGAAGCCTGTCCGAAGCCGACCCCTCAGCGCTCCTCGGCGAACTTCATCAAGCGGGTGGTCGGCCTCCCCGGTGACCATCTGAAGGTGATCGCGGGACGGGTATGGATCAACGGAAAGCAGCTGAACGAGCCGTATATCCGCCCGGACCCCAGCTGCGAAATCTGCGATCTCCCAAAGGAGATCACGATTCCGCCGGGTCACTTTTTTATGATGGGCGACAACCGTGGGGAAAGCGACGATAGCCGCACATGGGGGCCGGTCCCGAAAAAATGGATCATCGGAAAGGCCTTCTTCACGTACTGGCCCCCGCGGCGGATCGGGACGCTCTAACGGCTCCGCGGCGAGCAGTGGTCGTCGCCTGTTTGCGTTCGATCGCTCGTTCGAGCGACGGTTCATAGCCGGGGCAGACGAGGCGGGCCGGGGCTCGCTGGCCGGGCCGCTGGTGGCCGCCGCGGTGCTCTTCGACCTGGAGCACCTCTCGCTTTCCGACCGCCGCGCGCTCTCGCGGCTGAACGATTCGAAGCAGCACACGGAGCAAGGTCGCGAGGAGCTGTACCCGCTGGTGATCAAGGCAGCTGCGAAGGCGGTCATCGTGTCACGCTGTCCCCGGGGCATCGACTCACGCGGGCTCCATGTCACCAACCTGGATGCCCTCCGCTCCGCGCTGCTCGGCGTCGCCTGCGAGGGCGCTCTTTGTCTCGTCGACGGTTTCGCGGTCCCGCCCTTCGGCTTCGAGCAACGCGCCGTCGTGGGTGGCGACTCCACGAGCGCCGCCATCGCCGCTGCCTCGGTGCTGGCGAAGGTCACGAGGGACCGCTACATGCGTCGCGCGGCCGAGCGGCATCCGGAGTGGGACTTCGAGACAAACGTGGGCTATTCCACTCCGGAGCATCGAGCTGCGATAGCCGAGCACGGCGTTTCGCCGTTGCATCGGCTCTCCTTCGCCTCGATCGCCTACCAGCAGCTCGCCCTCGGCGGGTAGCGCGCTCAAAACGCGTTCTCCAGGTGCTGTAACGACACGAGCGCGCCGCGGGCGGTGACGACGATCCCGATCGCATCGAAGCGGAGCTCGGGCCGATGTGGCCGTCCCTGCGCGTCGTCCGAGGCGAGCCATTCCCTTGCCATCGCACGAAGCTGTCGCCGCTTGCGCGGCCCGATGGCGTCCAGCGGGTCGGCAGGCCCGGCGCCGGCGACGCGCGTCTTCACCTCGCAGAAGACGAGGCAACGCGCGTCGGCCGCGATGATGTCCAGCTCTCCGTAGCGTGTGCGGTAGTTGCGCCCCAAGACGAGGTACCCCGCGCGCGTGAGATGCTCGGCCGCGAGGCGCTCGCCAAGAGCCCCGAGGGCACGGCGTGGGTCGGCGGAAACGGACATGCCGCGACCCTAGGAAGGCCCCCGTTACGGGACAAGACGCGATCGTGACTTCTCTGCAACGAGATCGCAAAGAAGTCGTCACACGGGCCACTGCAACGGCTTTGTTGCAAACCGTGCCCGCAATTGTCACCCAGTTCGCACACATGTGAAATCCGGCCGCTTAGCCTCGCCATGTGCTCGCAAACATCGCCACCTTCGCCATCGAGGGCGTCGACAGCCGTGAGGTCACGGTCGAGGTCGATGTCCGCATGGGACTGCCCGTGTTCACTGTCGTCGGGCTCCCGGACGCCGCCGTGCGCGAGTCGCGCCAGCGCGTACGCGCGGCGCTACAGAACTCGGGCCTCGAGTTCCCACTCAAGCGGCTGACGGTCAATCTCGCGCCCGCGTACGTCCGCAAGGCGGGTCCGAGCTTCGACCTCGCGATCGCCGTAGCGCTGCTCGCGGCGAGCGGTCAGCTGCCGGCCGAGGAGCTCGCGTCCTCCGCGGTGTGCGGCGAGCTGTCGCTGAGCGGAGCGCTGCGGCCGGTGCGTGGCGCCGTGGCCATCGCATTCGGCGCGCGTGAGGCGGGCTACCGCCGGCTGATCGTGCCGATCCAGAACGCGGCCGAGGCCGCCCTTGTGGATGGGATTGAGGTGCTCGGCGCGCCGACGCTCGAACGGATGGTCGAGCTCGTCAACGGAACGTGGACGCCGCCTCCTCCACCGCCTCCGACGCCGCGTGAGCCCGCCTCTGCAGCCGCCGCCGAGCTCGACCTCGCGGACGTCCGTGGGCAACTGGACGCCAAGCGTGCGCTCGAGATCGCGGCCGCCGGCGCCCACAACCTGCTGATGATCGGACCGCCGGGCGCGGGGAAGACCATGCTTGCGCGGCGACTCCCGGGCATCCTGCCGCCGCCGACGTTCGAGGAAGCCCTAGAGATCACCCGCGTGCAGAGCGTTGCCGGGCTCGGCAACGGCCGGCTTGCCGGCGAGCGGCCATTCAGGGCCCCGCACCACACGATCTCGAGCTCGGGCCTCGTCGGCGGAGGTGGAACCCCGAGGCCAGGCGAGATCACGCTCGCGCATCGCGGTGTGCTCTTCCTGGATGAGCTGGCCGAGTTCTCGCGGCAGGCTCTCGAGGCCCTCCGCGAGCCGCTCGAGGAGGGGCGCGTGGCGGTCACCCGCGGCCAGAGGTCGATCGTGTTCCCGGCCGCCGTGATGCTGATCGGCGCCTGCAACAGCTGCCCGTGCGCGCGTGGACACGACGACTGCCGTTGCTCGCCCGGAGACCGCGCGCGCTACGCCCGCCGCCTCAGCGCACCGCTTCTCGACAGGATCGACCTCGTCTGTCAGCTGGATGGCGTCCCGCCGGTCGCGGAGGCCGTCGACCCGAACGGCACTTCGGCGGCGGTTAGAGAGCGGGTGTTCGCGGCCCGTGAGCGTCAGCGCCGGCGGCTCGAGGGCACTGGGGTCCTGGCGAACGCCGGGATGGACGCGCGACTCACGCGTCGCCACGTGCGGCTTGACGACGAGGCGGCGGCACGGCTGATCGCAGGTCAGCGACGGGCAGCACTCAGCGCCCGAGGACACGACAGGGTCCTGCGTCTTGCGCGCACGATTGCCGACCTCGCGGGACGCGAGCGCATCGTGGCTGCCGACGTCGACGAAGCACTCGGCTATCGGGTGAACCTGCCGGATCTGGTGGCCGCGTGACGAGCTGCTGCGAGCCATGTCTGCGGCACGCGCACCTGATCGCCCATCTCGCGCCTCGCATCGCGGGCATGCTCGACAGGCCACGCGAGCGCGTGTCGGGAGTGCTGCGTCTCGAGGAGTCCGAGCTCATCGAGCGCGTCGCTCCGCAGCGCGCTGACGCGGTTAGGGAATTCCTGGACGGCTTTCGTCCGAAGCGAGCTCGCGAAGTGCTGGCCGACAAAGAGGTCTTGGCGCTCTGCGGCCATGACGCCGACTATCCGGCGAAGCTGCGCGAGCTCGCCGACCCACCGCGAGTCCTCTTCTGCACCGGGAGCGTCGACCGTCTTCGCGAGCTCGTGAGCGAGCCTGCGGCGACCATCGTCGGCAGCCGTAGGGCGTCTCCGTACGCGCTGGAGGTGGCTCGGCAGCTGGGCCGCGGTGTGGCGGCCGCGGGACTCACGGTGGTCAGCGGCCTTGCCCTGGGCATCGACGCGTCCGCGCACGTTGGGGCGCTCGATACCCACGGAGGGACGATCGCCGTGCTCGCGTGCGGTCCAGACGTCGTCTATCCGTCGCAGCACCGCGCGCTCTACCGCCGGCTGCGACGACACGGCGTGGTCATGTCGGAGATGCCGCCCGGCACCCGCGCGCTGCGCTGGGGGTTCCCGGCACGGAACCGGATCATGGCGGCTTTAGGGGCGATCACTGTGGTCGTGGAAGCCGGTGATCCGTCGGGATCGCTTATCACCGCCACTTTCGCCTCGGACCTAGGGCGGATCGTTGGTGCGGTGCCGGGCCGGGTCACTGTCAGCGTCGCGGAGGGGAGCAATCGGCTGCTCCGGGACGGTGCGGCGCTGATCAGGGGAACCGAGGACGTGCTCGACGAGATCTTCGGCGCCGGGAACCGGCCGCCCGCGCAGTCGGCTGCCGAGGCGCTGATTCGCGCGCTCGACCCATTCCTGCAGCAGGTCCTGGAACGGGTCGAGGTGGGGGAGACCGTGAGTCAGATCGCCGAGGGGACGGGCAAGACGGTTCCGGCAGTTCGCGCGGCTCTCGGACAACTGGAGCGAGATGGCCTGATCGTGCCCGGCGCCCTGGGCTGGTGGGAGCGGGCGCCGCGATGGTGAGGGACCTATGCTCGATGCCGATGAGCGAGCGCGACGAAGACGTGCGGGTGCCGCGAGCCCTGTCGATAGCGGGGTCGGACTCGGGCGGCGGAGCCGGAATCCAGGCGGATCTCAAGGCATTCGCCCGCTGCGGCGTGCACGGCATGACCGCTATCACGGCGGTCACTGTGCAGAACACCACCGAGGTGCGCGCCGTCTATCCACTGCCGCCCCACGCCATCGTTGAGCAGGTGGCCGCGGTGGTGGAGGACATCGGCGTGGACGCCGTGAAGATCGGGATGCTCGGCAACGCCGAGACCATCATGGCCGTCGCCGGCGCGCTCGAGCTGGTCGGCGATGCCCCCGTGGTGCTCGATCCGGTGATGGTTGCCGAGAGCGGTGCGCCCCTGCTCGAGGAGAGCGCTCGGGTGGCGCTGCGAGAGGTGCTCGTGCCTCGCGTCACCGTGGTCACTCCGAATCTGCCCGAGGCCTCCGTGCTGGCCGAGGTCGACGAGGCCGCCGGACCGGAGGAGCTGGCTCGCGCGGTCCACGCACTTGGGCCGCGGAACGTGGTGGTCACCGGCGGGCACCGCGAGGAGGCGATCGACATCTTCTTCGACGGCTACGACCTCGTGGAGATTCCGGGCGAGCGCTATCCGGACGGTGCCGCCCACGGGTCCGGCTGCACACACTCCTCGGCTCTCGCCGCCCATCTCGCGCTTGGCTACGAGCCTCTGGAAGCAGCGCAGCGGGCGAAGGCGATCGCCGCCGAGGCGGTCGCGGCCGGGTTGCGTTCCTTGGGGGCGGGCGCTGGGCCGGTGGATGTCTTCGGTCTCGCGGCTCGCGCCGCCGTCCGTGGTTGAGCTGTCCACAGCGCCGGGGCGCCACAGACATCGGGGTGGCGCGGACCTCTGGCATAATCGGCGTCCACCCGCCGGCCGTCGCCGCGGGCAAGCTCTGGACCGGCAAAGGAGGCCAGGATCAAGTTCCTTCGTATGAAGCCCGGGTACGGCGAGGTCCTCTTGGCCGAGGGTGACCCGAGCACGCGCGAGGACGAGGAGCGCTTGGTAGCCGAGTTCCGCCGGCAGCTCGACGAGGGCATGTGGGCCGCCGTGCCCACGGTGTCGCCGGGCACTGGTCGCCGGGAGGCGCAGATGGTGCGCGACTTCACGGAGATCCCTGCCGACGCCGAGCGAGTGATCTTCTTCCCACGAGCGGCCGGTGGCTGAGTAGGGGCGATCGCCGATGTTGCTCGCGCTCTTGGCTCTCGCTCTCGTCGCCTCCGTGCTGGCCTTGCCGTCGCTGGTCAGCGTGTGGGCTGGCTGGCAGAAGCGGCGCGTCTCACAGCGCGTGCGGCGTTCACGGCGCGATCGCCTCGAGTTCCACGACCCGGGCAGGGAGCGGCGGGCCGAGCAGCGCGCCCGCGAGCTGCTGCGCTCCTGCGTGAATGCCGAGGAGTGGGCGATGTACCGCGACCTCGGCTTCATCCGCGTCGCGGGGCGCCTGCGTCCCGTCGATCCGGCGACGGGCGAGGCCGCCTACGCCTACCTGATCTATCCGCACAAGCCGGTGGTGGCTTACGTGCCGAAGACGAGGCGGCTATTGAGCGAGTACTGCGTCGAGTTCCCGGACCTCACGCGCGCCATCTCGCACTCCAGGCTGCCTGACTCCGATGACGTCCTCGCGAAGTGGATGGCGCTGACCGGCGACGAGGAGCGCCTCATCCACAACGCGAACATGCACCTGCCCGGGCGGCAGATCGAGCCTGGGCGCGTACGGCGAGACCTCTGGCGGCTCGCGGAGTGGGAGCGGCAGCGCCGCGGCTCCGACTCCATCGAGGCGCGCCCGACGTGAGCGGAGAGCACCGGCGCCCGAGTAGGGCGATCCTCGAGGGGCCCGATAGGGCGCCGGCTCGGGCCTACCTCAAGGGCATCGGGTACGACGAGGACGCGCTCCAGCGGCCGATCGTCGGCATCGCCAACACGTGGACGGAGACGATGCCCTGCAACTTCCACCTGCGCCGGCTGGCGGAGCGGGTGAAGGAGGGCGTGCGCGCGGCGGGCGGCACGCCGATGGAGTTCAACACGGTTGCCATCTCGGACGGGATCACGATGGGCACGGCGGGGATGAAGACCTCGCTCGTCAGCCGCGAGGTTGTGGCGGACTCCATCGAGCTCGTGGCGCGCGGTCACATGTTCGACGCGGTGGTCGCGATGTCGGGCTGCGACAAGACGATCCCCGGCTGCGTGATGGCGCTCGCCCGGCTCGATCTGCCGAGCGTGATGCTCTACGGCGGGTCGATCGCGCCCGGGCGCTATCGCGGCCACGACGTGACGATTCAGGATGTGTTCGAGGCCGTTGGCGCGCATGCCGCGGGCAGCGTGAGCGACGAGGACCTGACCGAGCTCGAAGATGTCGCCTCGCCGGGCGCGGGCGCGTGCGGCGGCCAGTTCACCGCCAACACGATGGCCACGGCGTTCGAGATGCTGGGCATCTCGGCCATGGGAAGCGGCATGGTCCCCGCCGAGGACGGCAAGAAGGGCCAGGTGGCCGAGGACTGCGGCCGGCTCGTGATGGACCTGCTCGAGAACGACCTGCGGCCGAGCGCGGTGATCACGCGCGACTCGCTCGAGAACGCGATCGCCTGCGTCGCGGCGACGGGCGGGTCAACCAACGCGGTGCTGCACCTGATGGCCGTCGCGAACGAGGCAGGTGTCGAGCTGTCGATCGACGACTTCGATCGGATCAGCACTCGCACTCCGCTGCTGGCCGACCTGAAGCCGGGCGGTCGCTTCGTGGCCACCGACCTCTACCACGCAGGTGGGATGCGGGTGGTCGCCAAGCGCCTGCTCGACGCCGGCATCCTCCATGCCGATGCGATCACGGTGAGCGGGAGGACGATCGGCGAGGAGGCCGCCCTGGCCGAGGAGCCCGAGGGGCAAGAGGTCATCCGGCCGCTCGATGACCCGATCAGCGAGACCGGCGGCCTGGCGATCCTGAGGGGCAACCTGGCCCCTGACGGCTGCGTGGTGAAGCTCGCCGGCTACACGCGACGCTCTCATAAGGGCCCCGCGCGCGTCTTCGAGTCCGAGGAGGACGCGTTCGCCGCCGTGAAGGCGAGGGAGATCAAGCCGGGCGACGTCGTGGTGATCCGCAACGAGGGCCCATCTGGCGGTCCCGGGATGCGCGAGATGCTCGCGGTCACTGCTGCGCTGGTGGGTGAAGGGCTCGGTGAGGAGGTCGCCCTGCTCACCGACGGCCGCTTCTCCGGGGCGACGCGCGGGCTGATGGCCGGGCACGTGGCTCCCGAGGCGCCGCGCGGCGGCCCGATCGCGGCCGTTCGCGACGGGGACGTCATCGAGTTCGACGTCCCCGGCCGCGAGCTGCGGGTGGAGCTGTCGGACGAGGAGATCCGGGAGAGGGTTGCCGCCTACCAAGCGCCGGCGGCGAGGTTCAAGAACGGGGTGCTCGGCAAGTACGCGAGGCACGTCGGCTCGGCAGCCGAGGGCGCGCTCACGAGCTGACGCTGGGCTCGCCGGGCAGGTTAAGCCGGGCGACTACGCCGCCGCTTCGGTCTCCTCGCCCCGCGAGACGGGGTGCTCCTCGGCGACGAACCCCATCAGCAGCCGGTTGAACATCTCGGGGCGCTCGATCATCGACACGTGCCCGGTGTCCTCCATGATCACCTTCCGAGAGTTCGGAATCAGCCGCTCGAACTCGGATGCGTCTTTCACAGGCACGAGCATGTCATCCGATCCCCAGACGATGAGGGTCGGGGCCCGGATATCGCCGAGCCGATCCTGGAAGTCGTAGTCGAGCAGCGCGTTCAGGGCATCGAGGAAGCCCGGTCGGCCTGCGCCGCGCATGAGCTCCCAGGTGAGGTCGGCGCGCAGGCGAGTGGGATGCCGGACCACGTACCCGAGCGCGAGGTGGCGCAGGCGTGGGCGGACCACCGTGGCGCGCAGGTGAGCGGCCCCGTAGGTACCGATCGCGGCCACAGCCCGGCCCCACGTCTGGATCGGGCGGCGGCGCACGGTGGTGATCGTGATACCGGCCGCGGAAACGAGCACGAGCCGCTCGACCCGCTGCGGGTGCTCGATCGCCACCTCCGCCGTGACGAAGCCGCCCATGGAGTTGCCCACGAGAACGACCTCGCCGAGGCCCAGCCGCTCGCAGAACTTGTCCACCAGCCGGCCGTAGCCCTGGATCGAGATCGGCTCGAGCGGCATCTCCGACTGACCGAATCCCGGCAGGTCGAGAGCGAGGACGCGCCGCTCCAAGGCCGCCCGCGGAATGTTCTCGAGCCAGTTCTGCCAGGCGCCGCCAAGGCCATGGACGAACACGATGGGGGGTGCCTCGCCCGAGCCGATGTCGACGTAGTTGACCCGCCCGCCGTCGATGTCGAGCTCGCGCAGGTATTCGCGCCAGTTGATGTCGCGCCAGTCGGGCTGCGCGGTCGCGCCGTAGGACTCGTCGGCCAACCGAGAGGACCGCATCAGCGCGGGTCTGGCCCTGGACGGAATCACAGCCATGCCGATCTCTACCGTACACACCCATGGCTCGGATCGCGCTTGACATCGACTCGACGCTTCACCACTACTGGGACCTGATCGACCGGATCTCCCAGCACCGCTTCGGCGTGGAGCTGCCCTACGAGGAGCAGACCACCTGGGGCATCACGCTGCTCGAGCACGAC
>JBKPDA010000094.1:0-16466 GCA_046727635.1 Actinomycetota bacterium
GTGCGGCCGCGGTAGATCAGGTAGGTGGTGCATGCCGTCCTGAGCCCCGCGTCCTCCAACTGCTCGTAGACGGTCTCGGTGGCCCGGTTCAGGTGGGCCATGTTCATGTTGTAGACGGTGTCGAACAGCGAGCGGCGGAACCCGAACGCGCGCGAGGCCTGCAGCGACGAGCCGTACTCCACGTAGCGGTGCTCGCCGCGGTGGTACCAGTTCATCGACGGGATCCGGTGCTGGTCGGGCCCCACCCCCGTGGCGATGCTCGACGACGCCACCGGAGTAACCGACGGGTACGAGGACACGCAGTCGCGCACGTAGGTGCCGCGCTCCATCACCGCCTGGAGCGCCGGCGCGCGGCCCTCGGCCAGCGCGCGGTCGAGCATCTCCGGCTTGAGCGAGTCGATGACGGCCAGGACGAGCTTCTTCGGCCTGGCGCCCGTCATCTAAGGATGCGGAGGCCCTCGTACTTGCGCGCGTCGCCCTTGCGTCCAGAGATGAGCAGGAGCAGGAACGCCGCGAGCGCGAGGAACGACACCGGCGGAATGAGGATGGCCAGACCGGCGAGGGCGAGCGACGCGATGTCCGCGTAGGCCGTAAGGAAGGCGGCGGCCGAGGCGTCGAGCCGCCGTCGCGTGCGCTGCAGCAGTCCGGCGACCGCGGCGAAGCCGAGCGCCGCGCAGGCCACGCCCGCGATGATCCCCGGCCAGCTCTTGTGTCCGGTGTCCGCGAGCGAGCCGGCGAACAGGAGCGCACCGAAAACCAGCCCAAGCGCACCGAGCCCGAGCTGGACCTGCCGGCTGCCGCCGGTACCAGGTCGTGACCGCTCGATGGCATACGAGAGCACGGCGAGCACGAGCAGCAGCGCGAGCCACCACGTGCTCTCGAGGAAGCTGAAGTCGGTGCCGCTGAAGTCCAGTCCCACGTCGCCACGCGCGAGCGCGCCGGCCAGCAGCGGCGGCAGGAACGGGCGTATTCCGCTGGAGCCGGCGAGTCCGGCTCCCTGTCCGATGTCCATGAAGAGGCTCACGCGCGCAGGTCGGTAGGCTCCGAGAAGGGCCATGACGATAGAGGACCATCCACGCGATGCCGCGGGGAGGGGTCGAGGAGGCGGGGGCGAACGACCTCCCATGGGGCCGACGCGATCAACGTCGCGCGACCTAGAGCGTTACGCCAGCCTGTTCGCCTCCCGCACCCGGGTGATGAAGTCCTCGGCGATGCGCGACCTGATGGCTGTGACCGCGCGTCCCGAGGTGATCTCGCTCGCGGGCGGTCTCCCCGACACGAGCACGTTCCCGCCGAACACGTTCGCCGACGTGGCCTGCCGCGTGGCCGCGGAAGCGTGCGCCAAGGCGCTGCAGTACGGACCCACCGAGGGGATGCGCGAAACGATGGCCTGCATCGCCGAGGTGATGGCGTCCGAGGGCACGCGCGTGGACGTAGACGACATGGTGGTGACGACCGGCGGCCAGCAGGGCATCGACCTCGTGACCAAGACGCTGATCGATCCGGGCGACGTGGTGGTGGCCGAGGCGCCCACGTACCCGGGCGCGGTGCCCACGTTCTCCTCCTATCAGGCCGACGTGGTGCAGATCGACATGGACGCCGACGGCATGCGCGTGGACCTGCTCGAGCAGACGCTGGAGCAGCTCGAGCGCGAGGGTCGGCGGCCGAAGTTCATCTACACGGTGCCCACGTTCCAAAACCCCGCCGGCGTGACGATGTCGCTGGAGCGCCGCCGCCGGCTGGTGGACATCGCGCACGAGCGCGAGCTGCTCGTGCTCGAGGACAACCCGTACAGCCTGCTGCGCTACGAGGGGGAGTCGGTGCCGTCGCTCTACTCGCTCGACGGCGGCGTGTACGTGATGTACCTGGGCACGTTCTCGAAGATCCTGTCGCCAGGGATCCGGATCGGCTGGGTGGTGGCGCCGCCGCCGGTGCTCGAGAAGATCAACCAGGGCAAGCAGGGCGCCGACCTGTGCAGCTCCACGCTGTCCCAGATGATGGTGCAGGCGTACTTCCAGGAGGTGCGCTGGGGCGACTACGTGGACTCGCTCACGCAGCTCTACCGCACGCGCCGCGACACGATGCTCGACGCGCTCGCGGAGTTCTTCCCGCCGCAGGCCGAGTGGACGCGGCCGAACGGCGGGCTCTTCATCTGGGCCACGCTGCCGGACTTCATCGACACCACCGACCTGCTGGCGCGCGCGCTGCGCGACAACGTGGCGTTCGTGCCAGGCGAGCAGGCGTACATGGACGGTCGCGGGCGGAACTCGATGCGCCTCAACTTCTCGAACCAGGACGAGGAGTCGATCCGGGAGGGCGTCCGCCGGATCGGCAAGGTGATCGAGGAACAGGTGGCGCTGTACGGCACTCTCACCGGGCAGGAGCAGGCGCCTCGCGCCCGCGATGCCGCCGAGCCCGAGGGCGGCTCCGGCGAGGGCGGCCGCGTGGTCTCGTTCCCCGAGCGTCGGCGGCGAGCAGGAGGCTCGTGAGCCGGGTCGCCGTCCTGAAGGGCGGCAGCTCTCTGGAGCGGCAGGTGTCGCTGCGGTCGGGCGCGCGCGTGGAGGACGCGCTCGCGCGCCTCGCCCACGAGGTCATCCCGATCGACGTCGGACCCAACCTCGTCGAGCGGCTTCAGCAGGAGGCGCCCGATGTGGCGTTCCTCGCGCTGCACGGGCCCGGCGGCGAGGACGGCACCGTGCAGGAGCTGCTCGAGATCCTGGGCGTTCCCTACACCGGCTCCGGCGTGGCGGCCTGCATCCGCTCGATGGACAAGGTGCTCACGAAGCACCAGCTGCTCGAGGCCGGCGTGCCCACGCCCGAGTTCTTCGCCTTCAACGAGACGGCCTTCCAGGGCCTGGGCGCCGCCGGCGCGCTGCCCGCGATGGAGGAGCGGCTCGACTTCCCGATCGTGGTGAAGCCGGCGTCGCAGGGCTCCGCGCTCGGCGTGAAGTTCGCCCGCACCCCCGCCGACGTGCCCGGCGCGCTCGTGGCCGCGTTCTCCTACGACACCAAGGTGCTGCTCGAGCGCTACGTGAAGGGCCGCGACCTGGCGGTGTCGGTGCTCGAGGGCTCGGCGCTGCCGGTGGTGGAGGCGGTGCCGCAGGACGAGGACTTCTACGACTTCGAGTCGCGCTACGAGATCGGCCGTACCACCTTCCTCTGCCCGGCGCGGCTGCCGGAGACGATCACCGCGCGCGCCCAGGCGCTGGCGGTCGCCACCTTCGAGCTGCTCGGCTGCTACGGCGTGGCCCGGGTGGACATCATGCTCGACGAGGACAGCTCGGAGCTGTTCGTGCTCGAGGCGAACGTGATCCCCGGCATGACGGAGACGAGCCTGCTGCCCCAGGCGGCGGAGGCGGCCGGGGTGACCTTCGAGGCCTACGTGGAGCGAATGATCGAGCTTGCATTCGAGCGTGCGGAAGGGAGTAAATTCGCCGGCATATGAGCGCGCAGGACGTCGAGACGCTGCGCGGCCTCTATGAGGACTGGGCTCGCGGCGACTACAGCCGTTCCGACGTCTTCGCTTCCGACATCGAGCTGTCGATCGAGGACGACTTCCCGGACATCATGATCGAGCCGGGCTACCAGGGCTTCCTGTCGGCGATGCGGATGTGGCTGTCCTCGTGGGAGGACTTCAAGGTGGTGGCCGACGAGCTGATCGACCTTGGCGAGCAAGTGGTGGCCGTTGTCCACTGGCACGGCGTGAGCAAGTACAGCGGCCACCCGGTGGAGCGCACGGGCGCGCACCTGTGGCGGATGCGCGACGGCAGGGCCGTGAGCCTGAAGCTCTGCCGCGACCGCGCCGAGGCCTTCGTCGCGGCGTCGGTCGCTCCCGCCGACTGAGTGGACCGGCTGCGCCTCGCCGAGCTGCTGGTCGGCCTCTCACTCGTGGCGGACGTGGGGATGGGGCTGGAGCCGAGCGAGTCCGCGCGGGCCTGTCTGATCGCAGTCCGCCTGGCGGACGAGCTGGCCGCCGACGACCCGTCCGACGTCTACTACACGACCCTGCTCCAGCACGCTGGCTGCACGGCTTACGCGCACGAGGCGGCAGCGCTGCTGGGCGGCGATGAGATCGCCGTGAAGGCCGCCGCGGTGCGCACCGACTTCAGCCGCCCACGCGAGGTGCTTGGCTCGTACCTGCCCAGCCTCGCGCCGGCGGCCGGCCCGTTCACGCGGCTGCGCGTGGCGGCGGTGGCTGCCGGGCGATCGCGCCAGATCACTCGTGGCTACACCACCGCCAACTGCGAGGTGGCGGCGCAGACCGCCCGGCGCGTGGGACTCGGCCCGGGAGTGGAGCGCGGGCTCGGCGAGATCTTCGAGTGGTGGAACGGCAAGGGCGCCCCGCTCGGGCTGCGCGGCGAGGCGATCGGGCTTCCGGCCCGCGTAGCTCAGGTGGCCGGGCACGCCGCGCTGTTCGACCGCATCGGCGGGGCGGAGCTGGCTCTGGACGCGGTGCGGCAGCGTGCCGGAGCTTCGCTCGACCCGACGATCGCGGCTGCGTTCGTGCGCTGCGGACCAGCGCTGCTCGCCGAGCTGTCCTCTGCCGACGTGGTGCAGGCCACCGTGGCCGCCGAGCCCGAGCCGGTGGTGGAGATCTCAGAGCATGGACTGGACGCCGTGTGCCGCGCGTTCGGCGACGCGGTGGACCTCAAGTCGCCGTTCCACCACGGCCACTCGGCGGGCGTGGCCGAGCTGGCCGAGGGCGCGGCCACGGAGCTGGGCCTGTCTGCCGCCGACACGAGCGCCCTCAGGCGCGCCGCGCTGCTCCACGACATCGGTCGCGCGGCGGTGCCCAACGGGATCTGGGAGCGGCCGGGGCCGCTGACCTCGAGCGACTGGGAGCGCGTTCGCCTGCACGCCTACCACTCAGAGCGCATCCTCAGCCGCTGCGGGCCGCTGGCCGCGCTGGGGCCGCTCGCGGGGATGCACCACGAGCGCCTCGACGGCTCCGGCTACCACCGGCAGGCAGCGGCGGCCGCGATCCCGCTGTCGGCACGAGTGCTCGCCGCCGCCGATGCATTCCAAGCGATGACGCAGGAGCGGGCCTACCGCGGGGCGCACCCACCCGAGGCCGCGGGCCGGGAGCTGGCCGCGCAGGGCCGGGCGGGCGTGCTGGACGCGGACGCCGTCAGCGCCGTGCTGGCCGCCGCGGGGCACGGCGCCGCGGCTCCTCGGGTGCCGCGCCCGGCCGATCTCACCGAGCGCCAGGTGCAGGTGCTCCGCCTCGTGGCGCGAGGCCTGTCGAACCCGCAGATCGCCCGTGAGCTCGTGATCTCGCGCCGCACCGCCGAGCGCCACGTGCAGGACATCTACGGGAAGATCGGCGTCTCCAGCCGGGCGGGAGCGGCGCTGTTCGCGATGGAGCACGACCTGCTGGCGTAGCGCCAAGACTGGTAGGTCTACCGATGCGCGGCGCGCCCTCGCGGGCGAAGCTGCCGCCATGAACGAGGAAGAGAACAAGCAGATCGTCCGCCGCTTCGTGGACGAGTACCAAACCGGAGCGAGCGCGAGCGCCTTCGAGGAGCTGCTGGACCTGGACGTGCTGGATCACAGCCGTCCGCCCGGGATAGCGCCCGGCGCCGAGGGAGTGCGGCAGCAGTTCGACGCCTTCCGCACGGCCTTCCCCGACTTCAGAGCAACAATCCTCGATCAGGTGGCCGAGGGCGACAAGGTCGTGACGCGCAAGGTCTTTCACGGCACCCACCAGGGTGACCTGATGGGCATCCAACCGACGGGCCGCCAGGTGGAGATCACGGTGATCGACATCGTGCGGATCCGCGACGGCAAGATCGCCGAGCACTGGAACGTGGTCGATCAGCTGGGACTGATGCGACAGCTGGGCGTGCTTCCCGAGCCCGCCGCTGCCGGCTGAGCGTCAGAGCGCGCGCATCCGGTTGTTGCGCGCGTTGTGCTCCACCTCGGCGAGCCCGAGTGCCTCGAGCACGGGCGGCACGTAGTTCCCGAAGCGGCCGCGTAGGCCCTTCTTCAGGCCGTACCAGCCGCCGACTGGATTGTGAGGCGAGCGCCCCCACGCCTCCACGGTGCCCTCGGCCGCCGGCTTCTGCTCGTCGGCGTTGCCGAGCGGCATCCAGTCGCCGTGCCGCACGAGCATCTCGTGCAGGTCGTCGATGCAGCGAAGCCGGTAGCGCAGCTCGGTGCTCCCCACCTGGACCACGAGCGCGGGCGGGTCCGCGGTCTCGTCCCGATAGGCCTGGTACTCGGACTTGCCGGGCGGGGTCAGCAGGGTCCAGGGGTCTTCGGCGATGCCGGATCCGGTGAACTGGGCTGTGGCCATCGTGCTCGCTCCTTGCGTTGGTAACCTGTGTGTTACCGTAGCACCACGGTTACCGATGGGACAGGAACTTCATCGCAACGCACTCGACGCGCTGGGCGACGAGAACCGGCGAGCGATCGTCGAGATCCTCAGCCACGGCGGCCGGTCGGTGCAGCAGATCGCGGACGAGCTCCCGATCAGCCGGCCCGCCGTGTCCCGGCATCTCCGCCTGCTCAAGGCGGCAGGGCTGGTCGAGGACCAGGCGGATGGCACAAGGCGGATCTACCAGCTCCGCGACGAGGGGGTAGAGGCGATCCGCGAGTACTTCGCTCAGGTGTGGGATCAGGCCGCCGCGCGCTTCCGGATCGTTGCCGAGAACACCGAGCCGCCGAAATGACGGACCCGCTCGTTCTGGAGTTCGAGGTAGGCGTCCCACCCGCGCGCGCGTTCGAGGTTTGGACGCGCCGCTGCGCGACCTGGTGGCCCCCGTCGCACACGATCAGCGGCGACCCCGCCGCGATCACGTTCGAGCCGAGAGCGGGTGGCCGGATCGTCGAGGTCGCCCCCGGAGGCGCCGAGCACGACTGGGGCGAGGTGCTCGACTGGGAGCCGCCCAGTCGCCTGCGCTACCTCTGGCACCTGTTCTTCGACCGCAGCGAGGCGACCGAGGTGGAGGTGACGTTCAGCAAGGCGGGCGACCGCACGACGGTGCGACTGGAGCAGCGCGGCTTCGAGCGCCTCGGCGAGGCGGGCCCGGCCCGGCGAACCCGCACCGAGGGAGCCTGGCGGTCGATTACGGCCGAGTTCGTTCGGGCGTGTGAAAACGGCGCCTAGGCGGCGCCGCCGCCCCCAGCGAAATCCTCCGGGGTGACGTTGTCGAGGAAGTCCTTGAACTTCTCGACGACTTCCTCGGTGTCCTCGACCTCGTGCTCGAACTCGATGGCCGACTCCTCGATCACGGACTCGGCGGCGAAGATCGGGGCGCTCGTGCGCACGGCCAGGGCCAGCGCGTCCGAGGGGCGCGAGTCGATCTCGATTTCCCGGCCGTTCAGCTGCAGCGTGATCGACGCGTAGAAGGTGTTCTCCTTGAGCTCGGTGACCGCCACCTTCGTGCATGACACGTCCAGCTCGCCCAGCATGTCGTTGATCAGGTCGTGCGTCATCGGGCGCGGCGTGGTGGCTCCCTGGAGCTTCATCAGGATGGCCGCAGCCTCTGGGTGCCCGATCCAGATGGGCAGGAACTTGTTGCCTTCGCGAGTCTTCAACAGCACGATCGGCTGCTTGCCGACCATGTCGAAGCTCACTCCGTAGATAACCATCTCGAGCATCGGATCGAAGCTCCCTCGTGAATCGAGCCCGGTCTCCTCGACAGTCTAGACATGCGCGCACGTGGCTACGCTGCGCCCACGTGAGGGGTCTCCTGCGAGTGGCGGTCTGCACCAACCGGCTTCCCGACGAGGGCGCCGAGTCGCTTGCCGCGCTCCGCTCGCAGGTGCCGGCTGGTGCGCTCGCGGTGGTCACCAGCGGGCTCTCCTCGAGGGAGGTCGAGACTTATCGAGCCGCTTTCGACGAGCCTGTCCTCAAGGAGCCGCGGGAAGGGCTCTCGCTGGCGCGCAACCGAGCGCTGGCATGGTGCGAGGCGGGCGATTTGCTGGCGTTTGTGGATGACGACGCCCTGGCGACGGAGGGCTGGTACCAGGCTCTCGAGCGGCGCTGGGCGGAGGCGCCGGCGGATGTCGGCTGCATCGGCGGCCCGATCCGGCCAAGCTGGCCGTACGAGCCGCCCGACTGGGTCTCGCCGCCGATCCTGCCCGCGCTCACGCTGCTGGACCTCGGCGCCGAGCCGCGGGACCTCGACCCAAACGTGACCAATGTCTACGGTGCCAACATCTCGTTCCGCGTCGACGCCCTGCGCGAGGCCGGCGGCTTCGACCCGGACTTCGGACACAGCGGCCGGCGCGTGTTCTTCTCCGAGGAGGACGAGGCCCAGCGCGCCCTCGCGCGGCTGGGATACCGCACGCGCTACGTGCCGGACGCCGCCGTGTGGCACGTGATCCCGGAGGACCGCCTCACGCGCGGCTCGTTCCTGCGCCGCCGCTTCGCCTACGGCCGCTCGCTCGGTGTACGGCACGCACGCACGAACGGTCTGGCGCTCCGGCAGGTGCTCAGCTCCGGCGCCGGCGTGGTGGTGGCGGCGGCCCAGCGCCGCGATGCCCTGCTGATGGAGCGGGCGGTGCGGGTGGCGGAGAACCTGGGTGTGCTCTACGGCTCGACGAGCCCGCGCCGGATGGCGTAGCGCACCAGCTCCACGCGGTCCCGCATCCCGAGCTTCGAGAGCACGTTCGCGCGGTGCGACTCCACCGTCTTCTCCGACACGTGCAGCGCCTCGGCGATCTGCTTGTTCGTGTGCGCCTCGGCGATCAGCTTCACCACGTCGAGCTCGCGCGGAGTCAGCGGGTCCTCGAGCCGCTCCTCCCGACTGCCGTCGAGCCACTCCTTGATCACGGCGCGCTCGGTGTCGGGCGAGACGAATTGCTCGCCGCGGGCCACCGCCTGGATGGCGTCGATTAGGTCGGTGTCGGCCGCCCGCTTGAGCACATAGCCCGCCGCTCCCACGTCCACGGCGTCGAAGAAGTAGCGCTCGTCGTCGTGCATCGATAGGAGCAGCACGGAGGTGTCCGGCGCGCGCAGCCTGATCTCGCGGGCTGCCTGGAGGCCGGTCATGCGCGGCATCGACACGTCGAGGATCGCCACGTCCGGCCGCGTGGACTGCGCGAGGTCCACGGCCTGGAGACCGTCCTCCGCCTCGGCCACCACGCGCATGCCCTCCTGGCGGTCGATCAGCATCCGTATGCCGGAGCGAACGATGCCGTGGTCGTCTGCGATCAGGATGTGGAGCATCAGGGCACGTGCAGGGTCACGGTGGTGCCCGCGCCAGGCGCGGACCGGATCTTGAGCTCGCCTCCCACCAGGCGAGCGCGCTCGGCCATGCCGTTCAGGCCGAGGCCGGTGGGACGGCGGTTGCTGTGGAAGCCGATGCCGTCGTCGCGCACCTGGAGGTTCACGCCGTCGCCGCGGGCCACGAGCTTCACGTCCACGTACTTGGCGTGCGAGTGCCGCGCAACGTTGGCCAGCGCTTCCTGGGCCACGCGGTAGACCACGAGCTGCTGGTCGTCCCCCAGCGCGTCGGTGCTGCCCTCGGTGTGCAAGTGCGCCTCGATGTCGTGCTGGTCGCCGAAGCGGCGCACCTGCCCCTCCAGCGCGGGCATCAAACCGTGGTCGTCGAGCGCGCTCGGGCGCAGCTGCCGGGCGAGCTGGAGCAGCTCCTCCATCGCCTGGTTCACGAGCCGCTTCAGCTCGCTGAGCTCGGCCTCGAGCTCCGGCGTGTGCGCATCCTGCATCAGCGCCTGGAGACGCAGCAGGATCGCCGTAAGAGCCTGGTTCACCTCGTCGTGGAGGTCGCGTGCGACGCGCTTGCGTTCCTCCTCCTGGGCGCGCAACACGAGCCGGCCGCTGCGTCGCCGCTCGGCCTCCATGCGCTCGAGCAGGCGACGGAAGGTGGCCGACAGCCGGTGCACCTCCTCCATCCCCGCCGACGAGGGCTCCTCGAAGCCCTGCACGTGCGCCGGATCGATCGCCTCCAGCCGGTCGATCAGCTCCTCCAGCGGAGAGAAGCGCCGCCGGACCATCATGATGTTCGCGAGCAGCGCCAGCATGATCGACAGGGCGAGCAGGCCGAACTGCACGCGCTGCCCCTGTACGCGCAGGTCGAGGTTCGCCATCGAGGTGGCGCCGAAGAGCACCGCCGTGACGAGGAAGACGTTGACCAGGATGGTCTGGCCTATGAGGGTGCCGCGCTTGCTCATCTCGAAGATGGGGTCTAGACCCCATATCGGCAGGAACCTCCCCAACCGAAAACATGGGCAGAGAGCATCTGGGCGGGCAGGAGAAGCAGTACCGCCCTACCTCCTAACGGGTTTTGGGTCTGGAGGGGCGCCACGAGAGTGGCGCCCTTTCTATTTGGCGCGTTAGCGGCGGCCGCCGGACCGCCTGCGGCGCGCGTCGATCGACGTGACGCGAGCCGGCTCCTTGTCCGCCGCCGGCTGCTCGAGCTCGTACTCCGGAGCCTCCGGCTCGAGGCCGAACAGCTCGCGCAGCGCCTGCAGGTAGACGTATGAGCCGCCCTTCTCGGCGGCGGCCTTGATCCGCAGCGTGGGCTCGTGCAGCAGCCGGTTCACCACCGCTCGCGCGAGCGTCTCCACGCGCTCGCGGTCGGCGTCGCCGAGCGACTCCCAGCGTGACTCGTTCTCGCGCAGCACTTTCTCCACGATCTCCTCGCCGCGGGCTCGCAGCGCAGCCACCGTGGGCACCACGTCGAGGCTGCCGAGCCAGTCGCCGAAGCGCTCCACCTCCTGCTCCACGATCGCGTGGGCGCGGACCGCCTCGGCCTCGCGCCCGCTCATGTTGCGGGCCACCTCGCGCTGGAGGTCGTCCATGTCGTAGAGCGTGATGCCGCTCAGCTCGCGCACGGTGGGGTCGATGTCGCGCGGGACGGCGATGTCGATCAAAAGGAGCGGCCTGTTCTCGCGCAGCTCCATCACCAGCTGCAGCTCGTCGGACCCCACGATCTGGTGGGGAGAGGACGTGGCGCCCACCACGATGTCGGCCTGGATCAGCTCGCCCGGCAGGTCGTCGAAGCGCACGGCGCGGCCGCCGAAGCGCTGGGCCAGGCCGATCGCGCGGTCGTAGCGGCGGTTGGCCACGAAGATGGTCTCCACACCGCGCTCGCGCAGCGCCTTCGCCGTCAGCTCGCCGTTCTCGCCGGCACCGATCACGAGCACCCGCCGTGAGCTCAGCTCGCCGAGCACGGCCCGTGCCAGGTCCACCGCGACGCTCGACACCGACACCCGTGAGCGCCCGATGCCCGTCTCGCTGCGGGCGCGCTTGCCCGCTCCGAGCGCGTCCCTGAAGAGCCTGTTGGTGATCGGGCCGGTGACGCCCTCTACCAGGGCCAGCTCGTACGCGCGCTTCACCTGGCCCTGCACCTCGGCCTCGCCGACGATCATCGAGTCGAGCCCGGCCGCCACGCTGAACAGGTGCCGGACCGAGTCCATGCCGCGCAGCGAGTAGAGCGATCCCATCAGCTCGGTGGGTGGCATTCCCGCCTGGCGCGAGAGCGCGGCGAGCGCCTCGTTCTCGGCCTCCACCGGATCGCTGGCCACGAGGAACAGCTCGGTGCGGTTGCAGGTGGATATGGCCACGGCCTCGTGGATCGCCGGGTGCGCCACCAGCTCGGTGAGCACGCTCACGGAGCGTCCCTCGGGCAACGCCAGCCTCTCGCGCACCGCCACCGAGGCGGTCTTGTGCGAGGTGCCGAGGGCCAGCAGGCGGTCGCTCATCGTGCGCGCTTGTCCAGCAGGTCGTTGATCGCCTCGACCTCGCGCTCGATGCGCGTGAGCTTCGCGGCCATGATCGCCACGTAGATCAGCACGATCGTGAACACCACCAGGTACGCGGCGGCCACGTACTTGCCGGCTTCGTGGAGCGGCAGCGCGGGCATCAGTGGGCGCTCGGACGGGCCGGGACCGTGCTCACGGGAGGCGCCGGCGCGCCGGCCACGGGCTGCTCCTCGAGATCCAGCTCGAGCCGCTTGCGCAGCTTCTTGAGCTGCATCGCCGCGTGCTTTGAGGTGAGCTCGAGCTTCCAGAGCGTGATGAACAGCAGCGTGATGCCGAGCAGCGACACGAGGAACGTAAGCCGCATCGAGCCCGGCATGGAGCCACCTGTGGCCGACAGCACGCGCGGGTGACTGAACGCCTGCGACAGCCGCACGGCCACGAAGTTGACCGGCACGAACGCCCCCGCCGCGATCGCAAACACCGCCGCGTAGCGCGCCTGGCGCTCGGGATCCTCGATCGAGAAGCGCAGCGGCTGGTAGCAGCAGTAGAGCAGGAAGATGATGAGGAACGAGACCAGCGTGGGCTCGTCCCACACCCACCAGTGACCCCACGACCCGCGCGCCCAGATCGAGCCGGTGATGAGCACGCCCAGGCCGAGCACGATCGACAGGTGGATGGCCACGTACGAGCGCATGTCCCATGAGCTGTCCCTCGTGCGCAGGTACTGGATCGCCATGAGACCGCCCGCCACGAAGCCGCAAAGCGACACGATCGCGATCGGCACGTGCAGGTAGAAGATCTTCTGCAGGAAGCCTTGATCCGCGTCGTTTGGCGCGTAGAAGAAGACCAGCCCCAGCGCCAGCGCCAGGGTGCCGGCCGACGCTATCGAGAGGGGTTTGAGCCCCCTGCTGTACAAGGGCTAGTCCTCCAGCAGAAAGTCGAAAACGGCGATCGAGACGAGGAGAAAGACCATATCGTAGAGGCCGAGAAGTCCCAGCCATTTGCCGAGCTCGTGAGGTGACTGGGAGCCGGTGAACAGCGGCTGGCTGCCCTCCGCTCCGGCGATCACCACGGGCACGAGCAGGGGCAGGAGCAGCAACGGCACCATCAGGTCGCGGGCTCGCGTCTCCACCGCGAGGGCCGACACGAGAGCTCCCACGGCCGCCAGGCCCACATCCGCCAGCAGCAGCAGCGGGATCAGCGCCGGCAGCGGCTTGAACGGATCAGGCCCCAGCAGCAGGATGTCGAAGGCCGGCACCGCCACCAGCTCGAGCAGCACCAGGTAGAGGAAGAGAGCGGCGGCCTTCGCCAGGAACACCGAGGTGCGGTCGATCGGCGCCAGCAGCATCCCGTCGATCCCGCCCTGCTCGCGCTCCACCACGAACAGCCGGTTTACGCCGAGCACCGTGGCGAGCAGCAGCGTGACCCAAAACACCCCGGCGGCCAGGTCGCCTTCCAGCGAGTTGCGCTGGAGCCCGAAGTGGAACAGCACGAACACCGTGACCGAGAAGAGCGCCATCGCCGGCACGGACTCCTTGCTGCGCACCTCGATGCGCAGGTCCTTTCCGAGGATGGCTAGCGCAGTGCGGATCAGGGTCTCGGGTGTCGGGTGTCGGGTGTCGGGTGTGTGTAGAGGCGCTTCAGCTCTGCCGCGTCCGGCTTTCCCAGGTAGGCCTGGCGGCCGCCCTTGAGGCCGAGCGCCAGGTCGCTCTCGGCGGCGCCCGCCTCGAGGTCGTGCGAGACGAGCACGCGTGTGCGCCCGGACGTGCGGCCGATGAGCGGTTCGAGCAATTCGCGTGCACCGGGATCGATGCCGGACCATGGCTCGTCCAACAAGAGCAGCGGCGGGTCGTGCAGCAGCGCACGCGCGGTGGCCAGCCGCTGGACCATGCCGCGCGACAGCTCGCGGACGGGATCGTCTGCTCGCCGCTCCATTCCCACCTCGGCCAGCAGCTCGGCAACCCTCGTCTCCGGCACCCGGTGAAGTCGCGAGTGGAAGACCAGGTTCTCGCGGCCGCTCAGCTCGCGGTAGAGCAGCGGTTCGTGCCCGAGGTAGCCGATCCGCCCGCGCACCTTCCAGGCCTCGCGCGGCAGCTCCGCGTCGAGCACCCGAACGGTCCCGCCATGCGCGCGCAGCAGCGTGGCCAGCACTCGCAGCAACGTGGTCTTGCCCGCGCCGTTGGCGCCGAACAGGCCGAGCGTCTGGCCCGCCGGAAGCGTGAAGCTCACGCCGTCGAGCGCCGCCCTCTCGCCATATCTCCGCACGAGGCCGTCGGCCTCGAGTGCGCTCTCACTCACGCTCGAGAGTTTCCGCCGCGTGACGCAGCGTTGGCTCCACGACAGGCCACGATTGCCGCACGGCCTTCGGCGAGCCCGGGAAGTTCACGATCAGCGTCCGCCCGCGCACGCCCGACACGCCTCGGGTGAGGATGCCGAGCGGCGTGTGGTTGCGCGACTCCGCCCGAATCGTCTCCGCGAAGCCGGGCGCCTCGCGGTCGATCACGTCGAGCGTGGCCTCAGGCGTCACGTCGTCGTGGGTGAGGCCGGTGCCGCCGGTGGTGAAGATGAAGCGCACCTGCTCGTCATCGGCCAGGTGTCTGAGAGCGCCCGCTATCTCGCCGCGATCGTCTGTCACCGCATGGTGGATCGCCTCGAGTCCGGCCGCCTCACACAGCTCAACGAGCGCCGTGCCCGACTCGTCGTCCTCGCGCCGCGCCCGCGAGCTGGAGATCGTCAAAACCGCTGCTCTCACGGCCGTGAGCCTACGTGCTCGGGGAACGCCTGGTCCAGTACACCTCTGTGGTGTAGGGGATCGTGATCCGCTCCTCGTGCGGCACCGCCGCGTCGATCTCCTCGATCGCCTTGGCCCGCCGCTCGTGCGGCAGCGCTGACACGTAGCTGCGCGACGCGAACACCTCCACTGCCTGCGCGCGCGAAAGCTCCTGCACCTGCTCGAACAGGCGCAGCTCGATCGGCTCGAACAGGCCGGATGAGTCGATGCCCTTGCGCCATTCGTTGTCCTCGTGCTGCGGGCCGCCCTCCCTGTAGCGGTCGATCACCCCGCGGATCTGGTGGACCCAGCCCGCGTGCTCCTCGCGCGTGTTCCAGATCGGCACGAGCCCTCCGCCGGGCCGCAGCACACGTGCGATCTCCCGCGGCGCCTCGTACTGGTCGAACCAGTGGAACGCCTGGCCGACCGCCACCAGGTCCACCGACGCGTCCGCGAGGGGGATCTCCTCGGAGCTGCCCGCCATAACGTTCACCTCCGGCAGCTCGCGCGCCAGCACGGCGCGCATGCCGTCGAGCGGCTCCACCGCGGTCACGCGCGCGCCGATCTGACGTAGCGCCCGTGTGAGCTTGCCGGTGCCGGCCGCGAGGTCCAGCAGCTCGCTCGACTCGTCGAGCCCGAACTCCTCAACGATGAAAGCGATCGCGCTCTGCGGATAGCCGGGCCGCACGCGCTCGTACAGCTCCGCCGCCGGGCTGTCCCAAGCGCGCGACACCACGTCGCGGACCACTAGCCGCGCCTCCAGTCGCCGCTCTTGCCACCGCTCTTTTCCACGAGCATGACCTCTGCGATCTCCACCCCGCGCTCGAGCCCCTTCACCATGTCGTAGACCGTCAGCGCCGCCACCGAGCAGGCGGTGAGCGCCTCCATCTCCACGCCCGTCTGCGCGCTGGTGCGCGCCTCGGCGCGAATGGTCACGCGCCCCGCCGGTGGATCTACCTCGATCTCCACGTCCACGAAGCTGAGCGGCAGCGGATGACAGAGCGGGATCAGCTCGGCGGTGCGCTTGGCCGCCTGGATGCCCGCGATGCGCGCCGTGGACACCACATCGCCCTTCGGGGCGTCGCCCGCCGCCACCCTCGCGGCCGTCTCCGGCTCCATCCGCACCAGGCCCTCGGCCACGGCGCGGCGGTCGGTGACCGGCTTGGCGCCCACGTCGACCATGCGGGCGCGGCCCTCTTCGTCCAGGTGGGAGAGCTCGTCCGTCGTCAGGCGGGGACGGTCGAGCGCTGAGCGGCCGCGATCAGGTCGCGCACGGCCTGCTCGTCGCCCTGGCGCAGCAGCTCGACCGGATCGGGTTCGCCGTTCACGATCGACTCGAAGAACGCCTTGCGGTCCTGGTAGGTGGGCAGCGTGCCCTTCGCCCAGCCGCGCACCTCGTTCAAGAGCTCCGCCAGGCGCGCGTAGGGCTCACCGTACTCGTCGGCGATCTCCGAGCGGATACGCTTCGCCAGCGCCGGGCTGGCGCCGGCGGTGGAGATCGCGATCGACAGCGGGCCCGAGCGGAAGATCGCCGGCAGGATGAAGTTGCAGAGCGGCGGCACGTCCACCACGTTCACGAGCATCGCGCGGCGCTCCGCATCTTCGTAGATCCGGATGTTCACGTCGGTGTCGTTCGTGGCGGCGATGACCATGAACGTGCCCTCGAGGTCGCTCGCGCCGACGTACTCGCGCTGCTCCCACCTGATCGAGCCCTCCGCGACCATCTCCCGCAGCGGCTCTATCGCGTCCGGCGCGATGAGCGTGACGTCGCCGTCGCACACGAGCAGGCCCTCGACCTTCTCGAGGCCCACGTCGCCTCCGCCCACCACCACGCAGCGCCGCCCGTTGAGCCGCAGGCAGGCGATGTAGAACGGCGTGTCGAGCATGCCCTGGACGCAGGACTGGTCACAGATCCCCTTGCGGAGCTGGCAAACACATCCCTTGCCGGAGTAGGCGTTCGCGGGCATAGGTGCAGTGTAGGTGGCGTGAGGACCCTAGACGCGGAGCGCGGCCGCCGCCAGGG
>JBKPDA010000095.1:0-9663 GCA_046727635.1 Actinomycetota bacterium
GTGCTGCTCCAGGAGCTCCAGTCGGCGCAAGCCGACTGCCTGGAGCGGCACCATCCAACACCCCCGCCCAGGCCACAGCTCACGGTGACCGGACTCCTACCAGGCTCCCTCGGCCCGGACCACCGCCGGGATCGTCTTCAGCATGATCGTCAGATCGAGGAAGACGGACCAGTTCTCCAGGTACATGAAGTCGAGCCGCACCAGCTCGTCGAAGTCGAGCTCCGAGCGGCCCGACACCTGCCACAGGCCGGTGATCCCGGGCAGCACCAGGTAGCGCTTGCGGTGCCAGTCGGCGAGCCGGTCGTAGTCGCGCTGCGGCAGCGGGCGCGGACCGACCAGAGACATCTCCCCGCGCAGCACGTTGAAGAGCTGCGGCAGCTCATCTAGCGACCAGCGCCGCAGGAAGCTGCCGACCGACGTGACGCGCGGGTCGCGCTTGATCTTGAAGATCGCGCCGCCCTTCTCGTTGCGCGATTCCAGCTCGGCCTGGCGCTCCTCGGCGTCCTCGTACATCGTGCGGAACTTGAGACACGGGAAGGGCGCCCCGCCGATTCCCGGACGCATCGAGCGATAGAGCACCGGCCCGCGCGAGGTGAGCTTGACCGCCAGCGCGCTGACGAGCATTACGGGCGACATCAGGATGGCGAGCAGTCCGGCGCCCACCACGTCGAACGTGCGCTTGATGAGCCAGTCGGCGCCCTCGAACACGGGCGGCTTGAGCTCGAACAGCGGGAGAGTCTGGCCCGGCACGAACTCGACCCGGTCCATGAGTATCTCCATGGTGGACGGCGCGACCCGCACACGGACGCCATACCGGTGGCAGCGGTCCACCAGCTCTACCGCCTGGTTCTGCGGGAAGGCCGGATCGGCGATCAGCACCTCGTCGATCGAGCCGAGGTAGCGCTCGAGCTGGTCGAGCGTGCCGAGATCCTTGAGGCCGTTCTCGGGCAGCGGCGTGAGCGAGATGAACCCGACGGCCTCGACCTCGGGATGCTTGCCACCACCGAGCGCAGCCGCCACCTCCTGGATTTGCGGACCTGAGCCCACGAGCACCGCCCGCCGGCGGTACCCCGCCGCCCGGAGCATCGCCCCGCTGGCCTCCTCGAACCCCCAGCGCAGCGCCGATACGTAGATCACCGCGAAGAACAGCGAGCCGTAGAAGATGTAGAAGGAGCTGAAGTGGTGGCCCTCGACCAGGCCGTAGATCAGCGAGACGATCATGACCTGGAACAGCGAGCCCACCACGCGCGCGAAGCCGGGGCGGGTGGCGCGCGGGCCGTACAAGCCCGAGCGGGCGAACAGCAGCACGGTCACGAGACAAGCGAGCGGAGCCACGTCCACGGCCTGGTGGTAGGAGAGCGTCAGGTCGGACTTGCCACGCAGCGCCGCCTTCAGCTCGAGCGCGGTCCAGATCGCGAGGAAGACGCCCGCGAGATCGAGAGCGACCAGCGTGGCGCCGCGCAGCAGCGCACGGCCCGCCTCGAGCCGCAGGAGCAGCGGCTTGCGGGCGCGGACGTCACGAGACGGCAGCTCCGTTGGAGTCGCCCTCTTCACCTCTTGAAGCTCTCGCACTAGCCCACTGGCCATTTCTCGCCCTGCCGTTCGGAACCTGTTACGGCGGGAAATGTATCGGTGCGCTGATAGGCCGGGGCTGGCGCCCTTACGCACCCTCCCCAAAGAGGACTTTAGCGGCGAAAGCCGCCCCGTGGGTCCGCGACATGCATGATGCGTGCGCTCGCGAATTTCCTCGAATGAGGTATGGCGAGGGGGCGAAAAGGGGCGCATCCTGGACTTCCGGCAGGGGATGCAGGAACCAGCGATCCGACACGGAGGTCGGGCGGCTTACCGCCCCACGCGCGCCGAGATCGAGCCAGCAGCGCTCGAGCTCGTGGAGCGCCACGGAGCCCAGATCATGGGCACCGCGCGGCGCTATTCGCTGAATGCCGAAGACGCCGAGGACGCGTTTCAGCGCGGACTGGAGATCCTGCTGACCAAGGCGCCGTCCACCCTCGAGGACGACCTCGTCCCGTGGCTCAAGACTGTGGTGAAGCACGAGGCGTTCGCCATCCGCAAGCAGCGCCAGCGAGCGGAGCTGGCGGGCGACCGTGAGCTGTCGCCCGGGCTCGCGCCCGCCGCCGACGCCCAGGCCGAGCGCCACGAGCGGCTGCGGCTCGGCGCCGAGGCGATGAGTCGGCTGAAGCCGCAGGAGGTCCGTTGCCTGCTGCTGCGCGCCGAGGGCTACTCGTACAAGCAGATCTGCGAGGAGACCGGCTGGAGCTACACGAAGGTGAACCGCTGCCTGACGGAGGGGCGCCGCGCGTTTCTCGAGCGGGTGGCCGGCATCGAATCGGGCGACGAGTGCGAGCGGCTCGCGCCGCTGCTCTCGAAGCTCGCGGACGGCGAGGCGACCGCGGAGGACATGGCGGCGCTGCGCCCGCATCTGCGCACCTGCCTTGCCTGCCGCGCGACACTGCGCGAGTACCGCGGCGCCCCGTCGCGAGTGGCGGCGCTCGTGCCGCTGGTGGCCGGGCCGCATCTGCTCGGGCGCGTGCTGTACCGCCTGCAGTGGCTGCTCCTACGCGCGCACGACTCGGTGCAGCACGCCACCGATTTGGCGGGCGCGCAGAAGGCCGTGGCGGTGGCGGCTGCGACCGCGGCTCTGGCGGGCGGAGGCACGGCGACCGTGCAGTCGCTCGACCACCACTCGGCTCCTAAGCCGCCAGGGCACGCACGGCGGCACACGCGCCCCCACGCGCAGACCAAACCGGTGACGCGGGTCGTCGCACAGAAGCCGGCCGCGAAGACGGTCCCGGCCACCGGCCGCCCGCGGCAGACCACCCGGGCAGCGGTGCAGCCCGCCACCACAACCGTGCGACAGGAGTTCGCGCCGTCGCCGGCATCGCCCGCTCCCAGGCAAGCGCCGGCGCGCCCCACAGCGGGCGGCGAGTTCGGCCCTTAGCCCGTCACGCGGATGCGCAGCGATGCCGAGCGCGACGCACTGGGAGTGGTTGCCCCGCGGGCCGACAAGCGCACCAGCACGGTCCCGCGCCGGGTGGTGCAAAACCGCAAGGCGTGCTCGCGCTCGGAATGAGCGTTCGCACCGTCCGATGGCCGGCTCGCACCGTCGCCGTAACGGTGCGGAAACCCGCGGCCGTGAAGTCGGCGCGGCAGCTCTGCAAGCACAGGAGTGAGACGACGACACCCCCATGTCGGAGCGTCGACTGCCCCCGCGCCGCCCTGAGCCGAAGCGCCGGGGCGGCAGAACGCTCCAGCCGGTTGTTGAAGGGGTCCGAGACGTAGGCATCGCCGGACGCGGACACGACCACTACCCGGGCGGGAGAGCACTATCGCGCCAAACGCCCGCCGGGTGATGCGTCTCGTCAGTGTCCGCCGTCCGGCAGCGGGTGCGGAACCCTTCGCGGGGGCGGCGGAGGGGTCTCGACGTGAGGGAGGCTGACCGGCCCGGCGGTTACGGGAGTGTGCAGCTCGATGTTGTCGACCTCGATGTCCTCGCGTTCGCGAGCGCGGCAGAGCACGTCATCGAGCTTGTCGCCCGCCTCGGCCAGTGAGTCCGCTCGGTACGAGACGACGATCGTTGCCTGAAGCTTCATGCGCGCAGTATCCGACCGGCGGCGCGCATCCGCAACGGTCAGTGCTTCTATCTGTGGACGGCAGTCGCGGGGCGACGGCCTGGCCGCGGCCGAGCCGGGCTGAACCTGGGCAGGCGGAGGATGAACTTAGACCCTGCTTCGGAGGTGCTCACGGTGCATGCGCCCCCGTGAGCGCGCGCGATCGCATCGACGATCGCAAGTCCGAGACCGACTCCGCCGTGCCGCCGGCTCCGGCCAGATTCTGCGCGGCCGAAGCGCTCAAAGATGCGGCCGACCGCTTCAGGGGGGATCCCCGGCCCGTCGTCGGCGACACCAATTTCGACCCCGTTTACGACCCTCCGTGCGGACAGCTCGATGATGTTGGTCTCGTTCGTGTGATCGACCGCGTTCTCCAGCAGCGCGTCGAGGGCGATCCGCAGCGCCTGTGGGTCGACCCAAAGCGTGCCGACGGGCACGTCGCCTAGGCGCCAGGCGCGCGCCGCGACGTCCGACCAGCGCACGAATACGTCCTCGAGGAAAGACTCCAGGTCGATCGTGGACAGCCCGACGAAGCCCGGTCCTTCTGCCTTCGCGAGCAGCAGCAGGCTCCGCACGATGTACCCGATCCGGTCGAGCTCGTCGACCGCCACCGCAACCTCGGGCGAGGGCTCGCTGGCCCCGCCCTGGAACATCTCGAGGTGTCCACGCGCAATCGTGACGGGCGTGCGGAGCTCGTGGGAGACATCGTGGAGCAGCCGCTCCTGCCTCTCGAGCAGCTCCGCCTGCCCAGCCGCAACCCGCTCTGTCTCCCGGAGCGCGGCCTGCCGCCTGCGTGCGTGCCACACCATGGCGAGGAACATCGCCGACATCAGCGGGACTTCGAACAGCTCGCCCCAGAGCTGAGACCCCTCGAAGGCATCGTTGAGGATCACGGCGCCCGTTGTTAGCGCCACGACCGCCAAGACGATTGACGTGGCCCCGATGCCCCAGACGCGAAAGCCATAGAGGATCGTGAGGCTGACCCAGATGAAGTGGAACGGGATCGTCTCCCAATCGGGCGTCATCAGCATCGCGGCGAGGTTGAGCGCCGCGAAGGCGACCCAGAGGACTTCGATGTACCTAGCCCGCAGCCAACCGGTAACCGACATTGCGCACCGTCTCGATTGGCGCCTCCGGCCCAAGCTTCCGGCGCAGCCGGCGGACCGCCACGTCCACGACGTTCGAACGCGGATCGAAGTCGTAGCCCCACAGGTCGGCCAGGAGCTGCTCGCGGCTGATCACCTCGCCGGCGTGCTCGAGCAGGAAGTGCAGTAGGCGGAACTCGCCGTCCGTCAGCTCGCTCACGCGGCTCCCGACGCGCGCCTCGCGCCTGGCCAGGTCGAGCAGCAGGCGTCCCGCGTGGAGGACGTACGCGTCGTCATTCGGAGGCTGGCGGCGGCGTAGCTGGACGCGCACGCGCGCGAGCAGCTCATCGAGCGAGAATGGCTTGGCCATGTAGTCATCGGCGCCGAACTCGAAGCCCCGCAGCTTCGTATCGAGGTCGGAGCGCGCCGAGAGAATCAACACCGGAAGCTCCGGCTTCCGCACGCGCAGCTTGCGCAGCACCTCGAGCCCATCCATGCCGGGCAGCATGAGGTCGAGCACGATCAGGTCGTAGGCGTTCGCAAGCGCTCGGGTGAGCCCCTCCTCGCCTTGCTTGGCGACGCCCACGGTGAAGCCCTCCGCCCTGAGAGCACGGACGACGAAGGCCAGAATCCGAGCCTCGTCCTCGATGACAAGGATCTGCATGCTTTCCCTCCGGGTGCTTCATACCACTCGGCGGGTGACACGTAAATGACCTGCAAATGACAAGTCGGTCACTTTCGTAAAGGGCCAGTCGTTCGGGGCGATACTTGCCTCGCCCGGCTGACGGGCATGTGTGTCGGAGGTCGATCTGTGTCGCTTCGAGCGAGGGTCCTGGCGATCGCGGGCGTGACGGCGGCGGCCGTCGTCCTCGTGGTCGTCTACGTCGTCGAGTTCCTAGCCGCCACACCAAGCACCGTGCGCGCCGCTCCCGTCCCAGGCGGCGCGCAGCTCACGCTCCAGACCGTCGCGTCCTACGGCCACTCCCCGCACCCGGACTGGGTCTCCTACCTCGTGCGAGACGGCTCTGGACGCTGGCATCACACGACTGTGTTCAAGGTGCCCGCCAACTCGCTGGTGCACGTGACCCTCTACCAGTACGACACCGCCACCGGGCTGCGCAACCCGTTCTGGTCCCAGGTGCGCGGCACGGTCGGCGGCACGATGACGGTCGACGGCAAGACGATGAACGCGCTGCCGCCGGACGACGCCTCGCACACGTTCGCAATCCAGGACCTCGGGGTCAGCGTTCCGCTCAAGGGTGTCCCCGACGAGGCCAAGAACCAGTGCAGCGCGGCGCCCTGCACGCTCGCCCAGGCCCATAGCACGGTGACGTTCACCTTCCGAACCGGTAAGCGCGGCACCTTCCGCTGGCAGTGCTTCGTGCCTTGCGCGGCGAGCTTCATATTCGGCAACGGTGGGCCGATGCAGTCGCCCGGCTGGATGGACGGCTACCTGAAGGTGGTTTGACCGTGGCGAGCGAGGCGCTACCTCCAGCTGGACCCTCAGAGCCGCCTCATGCGCGCAGACTGGTGGGCACATGGGCGGTGCTGACCGCGATCGCCGTGCCGCTCGTGGTGCTGTTGATCGGCCCGCACATGCCGCCCGGGAACTTCAGCGTCCAGGCCCGCGACCAGCGCCACGTCAACATCCTTCTCGCGGCGCTGGCGACACCGGTCCTACTCGGGGTCTGGGTGTCCCTCGTCTACATAATCGCCTCCTTCCGCCATCGTGGCGAGGCGCTCCAAGACGGCCCTCCGCTTAGGGGCCACCCCCGGGTGCAGGTGCTGTGGGTCGTGGCCACCGCCGTGTTGGTGCTCGGGCTGGGGGCATTCGGCACCGAGGAGCTGCTGGGTAGCGCGAAGGGCGCGGGCGGCGGCCAGGGACCGGATCCGCTCGCCGTGCCGCATGGCGCGAAGTCCGCGCTACAGGTGCAGGTGATCGGACAGCAGTGGGCGTGGACCTTCCGCTACCCGGCGTACGGGGCGGTCGAGACGCCGCAACTCGCGATCCCCGCCGGACGGCTGGTGGAGCTGCACGTGACCTCGCTCGACGTGAACCACTCCTTCTGGGCGATCCAACTCGGGGTGAAGGCGGACGCGATCCCCGGCTCGGACAACGTGACCTACGTGCGGGCGCGTCGCACCGGCACGTTCGAGATCCGCTGCGCAGAGCTGTGCGGCCTCTGGCACGGGCACATGCACAACACCGGCGTGGTCATGACTCCAACGGCTTTCGCCACCTGGATTCGTGGACAGCAGGTGGCGAACGCCCCGGCCACCAGGGTGCTCCCGCACTACTCGGGCCACTACTTCCCGGAGCCATTGAGAAGGGCAGGTTGAGATGAGCGAGACGCTCCCGGCACAGAGGACCCCCGGCCCCGAGACAGCGCGCCCGTGGTGGCGCCGGCTGGTCGGCTTCAACGCTCTCGTGGCCTTCCCGCTCGGGATCGGCGGCTACTTCCTGGGGCATTGGGTCGGCACCCGCATAACGATCGGCATGGACTCGCAGCTCGTCACGGACCAGAACGACATCGCGATCTTCATGGGCTACGTGTTCGCGGTGCTGGGGTGGCTGATAGGGCTCGGCTTCCTCAACTATCCGCTCGCTCGCGCGATCGGGCGGCCGCCGTCACTGCGGGAGAAGGAGGAAGAAGGCCCCGGCCGCTACTTCAGGCTCTGCACCGACCACAAGGTCGTTGGCATGCAGTACTTCGTCACGGTGCTGCTGTTCTTCCTGATCGCGGGCCTAAACGCGATGTTCATTCGCGCGGAGCTGCTCACCCCGAACGAGCGGCTGTGGAACGCGAACCAGTACCTGTCGCTCGTCGGCCTCCACGGCACGATGATGCTGATGATGATGTCGGCGGCCATTCTGGGGCCGTTCGGCAACTACTTCGTGCCGATCATGATCGGCGCCCGCCGGATGGCGTTCCCACGACTCGAGTCGCTGTCGTTCTGGCTCGTGCCGCCCGCCGGGCTGATCTTGCTCTCGGCCGTCGCGTTCGGCGGCTTCCCGACCGGCTGGACCGGCTACGCGCCGCTCGCGAACGAGGCTCGCGGCGGCATGGACGCGTACCTCTTCTCGTTCGCGCTGATCGGGCTCTCGATGACGATCGTGGGCACGAACATGATCGCGACGGTCCTGACGATGCGTGCCCCCGGGCTTGGCTGGAGCCGGCTGCCGATCTTCGTATGGGGGGTGATTTGCACCTCGATCCTGATGGTGCTCGCGGCCCCGGTGCTGTTCGCGACGCTGTCAATGGTCGCGCTTGACCGCACCGCCGACACCTCCTTCTTCCTGGCGAGCGCGGGCGGCAGCCCGTTCCTGTTCGACAACCTGTGGTGGTTCTTCGGCCACCCGGAGGTCTACATCCTCGCCCTGCCGGGCTTCGGGATCGTGCTCGAGATCCTCCCGGTGTTTTCGCGCAAGCCTCTCTGGGGCTACCGCCTTGCGGTGGCGGGAATGGTCGGCGTCACGCTGCTCAGCTTCATGGTCTGGCAGCACCACTTGTTCGTAAGCGGGATCAACTCGGATCTGCGGCCCTTCTACATGCTCACCACGGAGCTGATCTCGATCCCGACAGGCTTCATCTTCCTGAACGGCCTCGGCACGCTCTGGCGCGGCCACATCCGCTTCTCGGTGCCGATGCTGTTCTCGCTCGCCTTCTTCTCGAACTTCCTCATCGGCGGGCTGTCGGGGATCTTCCTGTCGGACGTGCCCAGCGACGTGAGTACGCACGGCAGCTACTTCGTGATGGCCCACTTCCACTACACGATCCTGGGCGGGCTGGTGTTCGCGTTCTTCGCGGGCATCTACTACTGGCTGCCGAAGATGACCGGCCTGAAGTTCAACGAGCTGCTGGCGAAGATCCACTTCTGGGGCGTGTTCGTGTTCTTCAACCTCACGTTCGCGCCCCTCTTCGCGGCCGGCATGCTGGGTATGCCAAGGCGCGTCTCCGTCTACGCCCCCAGGCTCCAGGGGATCAACATCTTCGTGTCGATCTCGGCGTTCCTGCTCGGGCTCTCGATGCTCGTGTTCGTGATCAACCTCGTGTACTCGATGATCATCGCGCGCGTGCCCGCGGAGGCGAACCCGTGGCACTCGCGCGGGCTCGAGTTCCAGCTGCCGACGCCGGTGCCGGTCATGAACTTCGAGCGCACCCCGGTGATCCAGTCGGATCCCTATGGGTACGGCGTGCCGGACGCGCTGCCGGTCGCCGCGCTGGCGCCGACTACCGCGCGGGTCGGAGGAGGCGGTTGACACATGGCCTCAGACGCCCCTGCGGTAAGTCCGTACGCCGAGCTCGAGCCGCCCGAGATCCTCGCGCACAATCTCCAGGTGGGGGCGCGCATCATGGCCGCGGCACAGGCGTTCGCGCTGCTCACGTTCGTATTCGCGTACCTCTACCTGCGCACCCTGAACAGCAACGGCGATTGGCGCCCGAAGCACGTGCATCCGTCCGCCGGGATAGGCATCGCGCTGGTCGCCTGCCTCGTGGCCGGCGCGCTCGTGTACGCGTATGGCGTGCACCGTCTCGGAGACGGCACCGAGCCCGCATGGCGGAGGGCGTCGATCGCCTCGTTCGCACTACTTCTCGGCGCGTTCGGCCTGATCGTCGCGCAGTTCGCCTCGATCAGCTTCGGGCCCACGAGCGGCGGTTACGCCAGCGTGTTCATCGGCTGGCACGCCTTCTACGGGCTGAACCTGCTGCTGGTGCTCGCCTGGCTCGAGATGCTCATTGCGCAGTCGCTCCACGCGCACACTCAGGAGGTCGCCCCGGGGACCAGCGACGTCGCCGCGCCGTTCGAGCTCATTCGCCCGGCGGGCGATGCCTTCGCTGTCGTCCTCTACGTGGCGATTGCGTTTGGGGTGCTCGGCTACATCCTCCTCTACGTCGCATGAGCACGCGGTTGGCCCCCGGTCCCTGGTTGCGTCTGGCGGCGTTCGC